>WOUV01000073.1 GCA_009773045.1 Rhodospirillaceae bacterium
CACGCGGCTTCGGTCTGGAGGATACGCAGATCCGTTATGCCGACCGCCTCGATCGCCTGATCCTCGTCATGTCGCTGGCCCTATATTGGGCGGTGTCCAGTTGGATATCCAGCACCACCGGTTCACCGTCTTCCGCGGTCACGCACGCGGCGATTTCAGCACTTTGTGCACTGCCCCGATTGGCAAAAAGAGCCACTTTTGTCATCGGCATCTTTCAATGGTGTCCAGAAACAACCGTGCTCACGGGGATATGCTCCTGCGCCTCCCTTTTCGAGAGGAGGAACCAGGACAGCAGGCGCTTCTACGTATTTCTTTCCCCGTTCTCTTAAATCATTTGTCAAGAATACCCCGACCCTTGCGAAAGTTAAACAAAAATCCTCCCCCCCGCCATCCGGCAGGAGGGAGGTTGCACCGTGACGATCGCCTCGCGGCGCGTCACGAATTGACGGTGATGGAACCGATGGTCGTCTGGTCCGACACATCGCCACTACTGGCGCCTGCGGCGCCCAGCGCCCCGGCTCCCGCATCGCCCCCAACTCTCCAAGGCCGGCCCCGGCCGCGAAGGCCCCGGTGCCGCTTGCGAAGCCGGACCCGGCGCCGCCGCCGAAACCACCCCCAGCCCCGGCGCTCGCGCCGCCGAACGCCACGGCATCACCGCCCGATTTGCCACTTTGAGAAACGCTCGTATCAGTAGCAGACATTGTTTTCATCCTTTGTTGATTGAAGAAAAAGAGTCGTGTTTCACGAATTGACGGTGATGGAACCGATGGCCGTCTGATCGCTCACATCGCCGGCCGAAGCGCCCGCAAGGCCTGCGGCCCCTGCTCCGCCGCCGCCGCCGACGCCAAGACCGGCCCCAGCGGCAAAAGCCCCGGTCCCTTCGGCGAAGCCATAGCCGGAGCCACCGCCGAAACCACCCGCCGCGCCAGCGCCGGCGCCACCGAACGCCATGGCATCACCGCCCGATTTGCCACTTTGAGAGACGTTTGTATCGGTCGCAGACATTGTTTTCGTCCTTTCCTGGTTTAAGAGAAATGTTCGTGTGTCACGAATTGACGGTGATGGAGCCGATGGCCGTCTGATCGCTCACATCGCCGGCCGAAGCGCCCGCAAGGCCTGCGGCCCCGGCGCCACCGCCGACTCCGATCCCGGTGCCCAGCGGATCGGCATTCCACACCGCCGCTTCGCCAAAATCGGCCCCGCCGCCACCCACGGCTCCGGCTCCGGCTCCGGCTCCGGCCCCGGCCAGGGCATCCCCGCTGCTTTTGCCGCTTTGAGAAATTCCAGTGTTTGTCGCAGACATGTTAAACCTCCCACAGGTTGCTTATAATCCAGATTTACGACCCTTTTTGCGTCATTCATTGATCGATATGACCAATTCATGGCTTTGGAGTCTTCCTCTTGGACACCCCGTTTATCGCAAGGGCCGTGCCAACCGTTGTGCTGAAGAGGAGTCGGTTCCCGGAGTCACGGCGCGGTTACGGCCCGACACCTTAGTTTTTTGTCCGTCGCCCGTGTTTCTTGCCCGCTGCCCATACCGCGTGAATCAAAAAGAGTGGCGTTTTTCGTCCGGTCCCGTGCCGCGGGCAGGCGCTTTTTTGTCTATCCGAATTGGACAGAATCCAATCGTTATGGACCCCCGGCCCGGACAGGGAAGCGCAGGAACATCAAACAGCCCCCACGCCTCGCCAAAGGCTCGCCCACCCAGCGTTTGAGGGAAAGAACAAAACAGGGAGATCCCATCTGAGCGCGAGGCCCCCGACAGAAACGCCGGAGGCTCTCACGTATGGAATTCATCCCATAATGGGAGCTGCCGCAGAAAAGCCCTTGGACTCGGCGCGGGAAAGACATACACTGGGGCTGTTGGCGGGGGCGCCTTTCTTTCAGAAGGGAAAAAGGCTTTTGCCGTCATTGGCCAGGCCGCGTTGGCACGACGCCCAAGGGGGGTACAATGCCACAGGCGGGTAAGTGGAATCGTGAGCGGTCGTGGACGACAACAGTCCTTCTTCGTGTCTTACCATCGATATCCGGATCGAGACAGACACGATGTATGGTTTCTTGCCGGAGGTGGAAGCCTTGTGCCGTGCTGCGGCACAGGCGACATGGGCAGAAGAAAACGCGCGGAAGAAACACGGAGCGCTCGCCCGAAGGCCCCTTCTGGCCTCCCCGGAGAACACATCGACAGAAGAAAATGTCCTGTCGGACGTCGAGATGACTATCGTGGTGGCCGATGACGGTTTCGTGCAAGCTCTCAATCGCGACTATCGGGGGAAGGACGAGCCAACCAATGTCCTTGCCTTCGCCGCCCTCGATGGACCGGAAGATCCCCTGATTCCCGGCGAGGCGCTGATGCTGGGGGATGTGATCATCGCCGTGCAAACCACCGTGCACGAGGCCGAACAAAAGGCCGTTTCCCCGGCGGATCATCTCCGCCACCTCGTCGTGCATGGCGTTCTCCATCTGTTAGGATACGATCACGAAAAGGACTCGGCGGCCGAGGCCATGGAATGCCTGGAAGTCCGGATTCTGGCCCGGCTGGGCATCGCCGATCCCTATGCCGGACCGTGCGCCGGTCCTTGTGACACGGACGCCGCCGCCACAATACACCCATGACCGACGTATCAGACCAAAACAGGCCCGATCAAAACAGGCGTCAGCGCGACGCCGATGATTCCTCCCTGATCAAGGCGGTGTCGGGCTGGCTGAAAGACCTTCTAAAAACCCGGTCCGAGGACTCCGATGTCCGTGACGCCATCGAGGACATCATCGAAGAACGTAGCGAAAGCAATGATTCCATCGACGAACACGAACGGCTGCTTTTAAGCAATGTCCTGCACATGCACACCATCACCGCCCGGGATATCATGGTGCCCCGGGTGGATATCGTCGCCATCGAAATCGGCCATTCCCTCAAACAGGTGATCAGGACCATGGCCGGCACGGGTCATTCACGCCTGCCGGTCTTCCGCGGCACGCTGGATGATGTCGTGGGGATGGTTCATATCAAGGACATGATGCGGACGATTTCCGCCGAACAGGCCAGCGCGTGGCACGGGGTGATCCGCCCGGTCCTGTTCGTGGCGCCGTCGGTCCGGGTGATGGATCTGCTGCTGGAGATGCGGACCAAGCGAACGCATATGGCCCTGGTCGTGGACGAATACGGTGGCATCGACGGTCTGATGACGATCGGCGATCTCGTGGAAAAAATCGTCGGTCGCCTGGCCGATGAACACGATACCGGCGCGGCGCCGCAGTTTCTTTTGCATGAAGATGGGACAGCCGAGGCCGATGCCCGGGTGTCCCTGGCGGCGTTCGAGCGGCGCGTGGGCCGGATTTTATCCGATGAAGAACGGGAAGAGACTCATACCTTGGGAGGACTGGTGTTTTCCCTCGCCGGACGGATCCCCGCCCGCGGTGAGTTGATCTCCCATCCCTCCGGCATGGCGTTCGAAATCCTGGAGGCCGACCCCCGTCGCGTCAAACGCCTGCGGGTGCACAATCTGCCGCTCGAGGTGATGGGAGTTGAGTGAGTCGGCGTATCGTCCATTGCGGGCCATCGGCTTGATGAGCGGCACCTCGCTCGATGGCGTTGATGCCGCCCTGGTGGTGACCGATGGCCGTGCCGATGCGCGCGGCGTGCTGACCTGCGGACCGGCCTTGACTCTTGCGTATGACGACTCCTTGCGGAACCGGCTGCGGGCCGTTCTTTCCGGTGCGGCCCCGGTCCTGCCGATGGAACAGGAATTGACCCTTTGGCATGCGCGGGCCGTGGAACACCTGTTGGCCCGTGCCGGGCTGGACCGGACCGCAATCGATGTCATTGGCTTTCATGGCCAGACGGTGCTGCACCGCCCGGATCTGCGGCTGACCTGGCAGATCGGCGACGGGGCGACCCTGGCCCGCAGAACCGGCATCACCGTGGTGAATGATTTCCGCACCGCCGATATCGACCATGGGGGACAGGGCGCGCCGCTTGTGCCCATTTATCATACCGCCCTGGCCCGCACTCTGCCGGAGGGACCGCTCGTGGTCTTGAATGTGGGGGGGGTTGGCAATGTCACTTGGATCGACCGGCCCGATGCCGACGGCGGGCAAGATTCAGAAGGCGCCCCTCTGCTGGCCTTTGATACCGGCCCGGGCAATGCCTTGATCGACGACTGGGTGTTCCGTCACACCGGCGCTCCTTGCGATCGGGACGGGGAAAAGGCCCAGGCGGGACGGATTGACGCGGCGACCCTGGCGGCCCTGGAACGGGACCCCTATTTCGACCGTCCCCCTCCCAAGTCATTGGATCGCAACGATTTTTCGTTGGAGCGGGCGGGCATCGAGTCTTTGAGCGTGGCCGATGGCGCCGCTACCTTGACCGCCTTCACGGCATGTGCGGTCGCCCGGGCCGTGCCGCATTTTCCAAAAAGGCCGGTGCGCTGGCTGGTATGCGGTGGCGGGCGCCGAAATCCCGCCCTGATGGCCGCCTTGCGGCAGCATCTAGCGGCGCCGGTTGATGCCGTCGAGCGCGTTGGCTGGGATGGCGATGCCCTAGAAGCCCAGGCGTTCGCGTTTCTGGCGGTGCGTTCCCTGTACGGCCTGCCCCTGACGTTCCCCGGCACGACGGGCGCCCCCCGCGCCCTGACCGGCGGGGTGCGACACCCGTGTGGACAAGAGGGTCCATTTACCAGTGGACAGACGAACATGATGTGCTAGAAGAAGGGCTTCCTGCGGGCGTGGCGGAACCGGTAGACGCGACGGTCTCAAAAACCGTTGTCTTTCCAGACGTGCGAGTTCGAGTCTCGCCGCCCGCACCACCGGTACGGGACAGAAAACACGACGCTAGAGAAAACAACGACAGAGAAAACAACGATGAACGCCCCTTCGGCCGTGGCGTGGCCGGCTGTATCTTGGGATGACAGCCTCGACAGAACGATCGAGGAAACCGCGGCGGCGCTGGTGCGGCGACAGTCCGCGGACGGGCATTTCGTTTTTGAGCTGGAGGCCGATGCCACCATTCCGTCCGAATACATCCTGCTGAACCACTATCTCGGGACACCAGATGAGTCCATTGAACGCAAGCTTACCTGCTATCTGCGCGATACGCAAGGAGAAGATGGTGGCTGGCCTCTCTATCACCGGGGGGAGGCCCATGTCAGCGCCTCGGTCAAGGCCTATTATGCCCTGAAGCTGGCGGGCGATCCGGTTGACGCTCCCCACATGTGCCGCGCCCGGGATCGCATCCTGGCGCTGGGCGGCGCTGCCCGCTGCAACGTGTTCACTCGCATCGCCCTTGCCCTGTTCGGACAGATCCCCTGGCGCGCCGTGCCGGTGATGCGGGTGGAAGTCATGCTGCTGCCGCGGTGGTTCCCGTTTCACATGGACAAGGTGTCCTATTGGTCGCGGACGGTCATGGTGCCGCTGCTGATTCTGTATTCCTTGAAACCGCAGGCCCGCAACCCCCGTGGGGTTGGCATCGCCGAATTGTTTACCGAACCCGCCGACCAGGTGCGCCGGTATCATGTCAATCCGACAGGACACATCCTGGGGGATGTTCTCGTCGGTCTTGATACGGTTGCCCGGATGTGCGAGCCTTTTTTCCCGCGTTTCCTCGAACGGCGGGCCATCGCCAAAGCCCTTGACTTCGTGGCGGAACGCCTGAACGGCGAAAACGGCCTGGGGGCCATTTTTCCGGCCATGGCCAACGCGGTCATGGCCTTCGACGCCCTGGGGTATGCCCCCGATCACCCATGGTATGCCACCGCGCGTCGCGCGTTGGATGCGCTTTTGGTCATCGAAAAGGATCGGGCCTGGTGCCAGCCCTGCCTGTCGCCGGTGTGGGATACGGCGCTTGCCGCCCACGCCTTGATGGAAACGGGTCTTGCGGGGGATGATCCGGTGATCGCCCGAACGATGACGTGGCTTGAGGAACGGCAGGTTCTGGACGTCACCGGCGACTGGGCCGTGCAACGGCCCGGTCTTCGTCCTGGCGGCTGGGCGTTCCAGTATGCCAACCCCCATTATCCGGACGTGGACGACACGGCCGTCGTGGTGATGGCCCTTGACCGGGCAAGACGCGATCTCCCGCCCGGGGAGAAACGAAACGGTCATGACAACGCCATCGCCCGCGGCACCGAATGGACCCTTGGCATGCAATGCCGGAACGGGGGTTGGGCGGCCTTTGATGCCGAGAACGAACAGTATCATCTCAACCATATTCCGTTTGCCGACCATGGCGCTCTTTTGGACCCGCCCACGGCCGATGTCAGCGCCCGCTGCCTTGGCATGTTGGGACAACTGGGGACCCTGCGCACCGCCCCCGCGATGGAACGGGGGCTTGACTGGCTGCGCCGGCAGCAGGAGGCGGACGGTTCCTGGTTTGGCCGCTGGGGTACCAACTATATTTATGGCACGTGGTCGGCGTTGAATGCCTTTGCGGCCAGCGGCGAGGATATGTCCGCCCCACATATTCGCTTGTCGGTTGTGTATCTGCAAAACAGGCAGCGTCCGGATGGCGGCTGGGGCGAGGAGTGCGCGAGCTATTGGAGCCATCGTAAGAACGACGAACAGGACAGCACGCCGTCGCAAACGGCATGGGCGCTGCTGGGGCTGATGGCGGCGGGCGAGGTGGAGAGCGCGGAGGTTGCGCGTGGCGTCCGTTTTTTGCTGTCGGCACCCCGCCAGGGCGCCCGGTGGGAGGAAGATTTGTTCACGGCGGTTGGCTTTCCGCGTGTTTTCTATCTGCGGTACCATGGGTATGCGGCCTATTTCCCGCTGTGGGCGTTGGCGCGTTATCGCACCTTGAAACGTGGGAACCGCCGCAGGGTGGATCTTGGAATTTAAGACCAAGAAAGAAAAAGGAATCGCGGGGGGTGTGGGGGGAGGCCGCGCCTTCCCCCACACCCCCCGCGATTCCTTTGGCGTTTTGCCTCTCCTGCGAAAATCTACAAGACCCATGACAGGCCGTTTTCACCCTTGCGCACGGGCACCTTAACGACGATGTCGTGACATTTGATGCACCGTCCGGCCGGCGGATGGGGGATCTGAGACGTGGCAAGCAACGGCGGCCCCAGTTTTTTCACTTTCGACATTTCCTCCAGAACCGCGCCAACGGGAGTTTTGAACTGGGCGCCCGGTCCAGGCCCCCCCACGTAAAGATGACAGTTCTGGCATGGGCCCACAAAAGGGATGGGGCATGGCGATTCCCTGGACGATCCGGGGAATGTGCCGGATGGTCATCAGACGATAGGGAGCCTCGTTCGTGAACAGACGGCGCATCGTTTCCAGAAATGACGGTTCAGCCGGGCCAGGCCAGGCGCCCCGTGAACTGTCCCTCGATCACCCGGCCCGAGAAGTGGCGGGCCACTCCGAAAAAGGTGTTGCCCGTATTCTACCACAGCACGCCCATGCCCAAAACGACCGCGAGAAGAAGGGGCAGACTCCAACCGCGTCCGAAGCGCCCTTTCCGCCACCGGCCCTTCATTGGAGCTGGTTGGACCACAAGGCAAAGCCTTCATCATTGCGCAGGCGGCATTCAAGCCCGTTGACGATCACGGTTTTGGCGTACAGCATTCCGCTCGACGGCATCGGGTCGAACCGAAAGGCAATGCCATCAATGAATGTATCCTCTGTAACTGTACACCAAAGATAGGCTATGTACCAGTCCGGCGCAAGCGAGAGCTGCTGCACTTGGCCGGCGGCATCGTTCATCCAGACATGCACCTGCCCCCAGCCGATATCGCCCCCCAGCGCGGCAACGGATACGACCTTTCCCGAGTATTTCTGTGTGACGGCCCGCGTGAAGGGGACGAGTCCCCTCGGTGCGCCGCTGCGTCTCCAGCCGTTATCCGGATCGGGCATATCGCCCCGGTCCCCACGCCTGCCACGGTCTGGGGGACCGCGGGAAGACGCGCGGCGTTGCCCCCCCCCGCGGAAGAGAAGCCCGTGTCTTGCGGAGCCACGGCCGAAGGGGTGTCGGCGGGAACGTAGGGATGAAGCAGGACGGGATTGGCAATTCCTCCGCCGGTCCCGACAGCATGGGTCACCACCGCGCTCACTTCGCTGCCGCCCTCGCGCTCCCACACGTCATCGGGAATCATGGCGGCGCCGACCAAAACCATCCCGAACACCGCTCCCACGGCCAGAACCATATGTTCCGCCTGCATGCCCCTTAATGCCCCCGACGCCATCCATGACCTTCCGGCCAGCATAACGGGTCCAACGTCGGGGAACAAGGCCCCGAGGGGGGCGAACCAGGGCACTTTTGCGATCCCTTTTCACCCCCAGGCAGGGGGATTATGATCTTTTGCCCGGCCTTGGCCTCCTCCGGGCGCGGCGGTGGTTTTTGCCGCGCCGTGCCGCGTCTTGGTCATGGCAAACACCATGAGACACGACCGCCTGTCGCGGCGCGGGCGTGGCCCGCGGCCAGCATGACGGCGGCCACGTCCTCGCCGGAGGGCAGACGGATGGAAGCGACGACCCTGCCGCCGAATTTGTCCCGCCGAACGGCTGAAACCCAAACCACGCCGGCACCGATTCACTTGGCCAGGTGGTCACGGGCGGCAGCGGCGGCGGCGGCTTCCGGTTCGCCGGGACAGCGCCCCTTGAGTTCGGGCGCATTGATGCCGGCCACGCGGACCAGGATGGTTTGATCCAGGCCGAGCCACAGATGGACCTTCACCTCGACGGTATCGCCGTCGAGCACGCGTAACACGTCGGCGGAATACGGTCCCGCCAGTTCCTCCGCGAACGCCGGAGTCGCCAGCAGGCAGGCCGCCACGAAGGCAGCCGTCAGCCTCCGGCCGTGCCCATCCCGCCGCACACATGCGGCGATGCTGTGGAAATGCCGTGCCTTCGGATATAGTTCAGGATAGCCATGACCGAGTTTTCCTTAACTGTAGGTCGGTTGTGGTCAGGGGCGGAACGGTGATGACAACACCGATCCGTCCCGCTTCGCCCGCAACAGGGGCGAGCGCGGACATCAGAATAGCGTGTTTCGCCCCCGCGATCCACTCTAAAATGGGGGACGGACCAAGACCGTTGTCCCTTTCGTTGTGGCGGCATGGCGCAGACTATCGCCTGCGTGCCCGGCGCCTGCGTGCCCGGCACGAACCCGCCGGTCCTGAAGAATATCGGTCCCTGTTCTCCCACGAAGAGACACGACGCCTCGCGGTGCCGCGTCATGCCAAAGGCTCCCATGACGACTCTTTTTCAATCCCTTTTCCCCCACAGACACAGCACTCCTTCCCCGCGCCCCCAGCAGGGCGGGGAGAGGATGGCCCTGTCGTGATTACAATGTGCTTGGCGACACTCGGCCGACGGCTTTATAGTGGCGTGTGAGAGAGGACACATTTTAACGTGGGAAAGAGCCAAGTTAACGTGAGAAAGGACCGGGCGCCAAAGGAAACCCAGAGGAATCCATGTCGCACTCCACCGAATTCCTGTATGAGTTCGTCCGTCTTGGAAACGTCTGCAAGGCCACGGCGATCGATCCGGTAACGATGCTTGAGGCTTCCATCGTCGGACCAGCCCATTTCACCCGCTTCACCCTCGCTGCCCATGCCGGGCGCAAGCTGCAAATGCTGATCCGCAAACGCAATCAGAGCAGGCGCCCACCCGGCCGGTTCGGGCTTTACGTGTAAAGATTCGAGGGAACGGCAGTCATTCGAAGTCACGACAGTCAAGGAAACGTTGGTGTCCGTCACCGTCCGCTTTGCCCCAAGCCCAACGGGGCGCCTGCATGTCGGCAATGCCCGAATCGCTCTGTTGAACCGTCTGTTCGCCGACAGCCGGGGGGGCACCTTCGTGCTGCGTCTCGACGATACCGATTCTGAACGTTCGCGGGAGGAATACGCGCATGCCATCGAACAGGATCTCTGCTGGCTGGGCATTCCCTGGGAACGGAAGGTGCGGCAGAGCGAACGCCTGGCCTTTTACGACGCCGCCCTGGCCCGGCTGCGGGCGGCGGGGCGGGTGTACCCCTGTTACGAGACGACGGAAGAGCTTGACCTCCGGCGAAGACTGCAACGCGCGCGGGGACAGCCGCCGCTTTATGATCGCGCCGCCCTGAACCTGTCGGCGGAAGACCGCGCCCGTCTGGAGGCCGCAGGGCGCCGTCCCCATTGGCGTTTCCGACTCGATCCCCGCGCGGTCACGTGGGAGGATCTGGTGCGGGGAACATGTCACTATCATGGTGCGCACTTAAGCGACCCCGTTCTGTTGCGCGCGGACGGCACTTTTCTTTACACCCTCCCTTCGGTGGTGGATGACAGCACTCTTGGGGTGACTCATATCATCCGCGGCGAGGACCATGTGACCAATACCGCGGTACAGATTCAGCTTTTCGAAGCCTTGGGCACCACGCCACCGGTTTTTGCCCATCTGCCCCTGATGCGCGACACCGGGGGGGAGGAATTGTCGAAGCGACTGGGGTCGCTGTCCCTTGAATCCCTGCGGCACGATGGAGTCGAACCCATGGCCCTGGCGAGTCTGCTCGCCACCCTGGGCACGGCGGGATCAATCCGGCTGAAGGCTTCCCGTGCCGAACTGGCGGCGGATTTCGACCTCGAACAGTGCAGCCGCGCCACGCCACGATTCGACAGGGCCGAGTTGGGACACATGAACGCGCGTCTGTTGCACGGAACCCCTTTTGCCGCCGTTTGTGACCGCCTGCGGGATCTTGGCTTGTCCGAGGTAACGGAGTCGTTCTGGAACGCCGTCCGGGTCAATCTCGACCGGCTGGAGGATGCGGTCACGTGGTGGCGGATCTGCACCCAGGCGTTCATGCCGGAGGGACCAGCGGGTGCCGACGCCGCGCTGTGCGCCTGCGCCGCCACCCTGCTCCCGCCCGAACCGTGGGATGAAACCACCTGGTCCACCTGGAGCGCTGCCATAAAAAACGCCACCGGCCGCACGGGCAAGGCCCTGTTCCAGCCGTTGCGGCTGGCCCTGACCGGTCGTGACCATGGCCCGGAACTGAAAGGGCTTTTGCCCGTGATCGGTCGCAGCCGGACCCTTGCGCGGTTGCAAGGAGGAAACGCCTGAATCTCAAGGCCCCGATCACGGCGCGCGGTGACGCCACCAGCCTTCCTCGTTCAACGAATAGATGGGACGGTAATGGGCGATGCGATGGTCTTCGATGACCATGGCGATCTGGTTGTCGAGGACCATATTGCGGCCTTCGTGCCGGACGGCCAGAATGGCGTGCGCCACCTTTAAATTCATGTCCTGGAGAATGACCACCCGCATCTGTTCCGCCGGCCATCCCAGGGCACGCAAGGTGAGATATTTGGCGATGGCATAGTCTTCGCAATCGCCATATTTTTGAAAGAACTGCCCCGGCGTTGCCCAGTAATCATTGACCCTCCAGTTGATGGGATCAACGATATACTTGGCCTCGTTCATGAACCTGTTGACCTCTGACATTTGTTGATCTTTGGGGGAATCGCGCACCGTGTCCATGAATTTTTGCCAGCGGGCGTAATGGCAGGCATTGAATTCCTTGCTGGCGCAATTTCCCTCCCTCTGACCTTTTTCGATGAAGAACCGCTTCAGCAGGTCCGTCCACTTGGGAAAGGGCGTGAAATCGGCACTGGCGGTTTCGATCATACCGAACAGGCCCGCGGCCCGTGCTCCTTCCGCCAGACCTGAAAGTGTTGCCAGCACGGATACGATGAACAGAACCTGTCGCGGAAACGAGAGCATTTTATTCTTATTATACCAACAGGGATAAGGACGATAGAAAAACAACATAACCTCTGTTCCATCGTGCTTCAAGAATGCGGAAACCATGCCGTGCGATTCTGGATGTCCCGTCTGGATGTCCTGTCTGGATGTCCCGTGGGGGGGGCAGGGGTGCTCACTGTCCCCTCTCTCCCCGTCCTGGGCGGGTTTGAGCCGCGCGGGACGATGGGGGGGGGACCTGGAATCGTCGATGCGTGAGCGCCCATGCCCCGCGGGGGAAGGGAGCGCGGCACGAGAGTCCCCGCGCAGGGGCTGTCCCACGGGGAAGAGGACGCACAATCCACACGGATATGGTGATTATGCTTGCGACGTGACACTTGTCGATCTATCACACCTTGTGACGGCTCTGTCCTTCCCATTCGGACAGGGTGACAGAAGGGACCTGAAGTTTAAGATGACAAGCCTGTTTGGAAGTCCCGTGGTGACTCGGGATGAAACACGACAGGAAGGGGGAGGGGGATGCGCCTGACTGTTTATACGGATTATTCGTTGCGCGTGCTGATCTATCTTGGCACACGAACGAGTCGTTTGGCAACCAGCCGTGAAATCGCCGAGTACCATGGCATTTCCAACAACCACCTTCTCAAGGTCGTTCACCGGCTGGGGGCGCTGGAATACATCGAAACGGTACGCGGCAAGAATGGCGGCATCCGCCTTGCGCGCGCGCTCCATGAGATCGTGATCGGATCGGTGATCCGAGAAATGGAATACGACATGGCGCTGGTCCAGTGCAAGGGGGCCGGTGCGGTCCCATGCCGGATCGAGGAGACCTGTTCCTTGCACCCTATCCTCGATGAAGCCCTTGCGGCCTTTCTTGCCGTCCTTGACCGCCACACACTGGGGGATCTGGTGTCTTCATTTGCAGAAATGCGCGCCCCGCTCGAACCACTCCCGTCTCTTGCAGCGCAAACGAATGCTGACGCATGCGATACGTGTGTAATCGTGACCGGTACGGCATCGGGTGGGGAGGCGATGGCCTCTTGAAACGTCATGAAAGCGTCTGTTCGCGACGAGAGACTGGATTTTTTTATCGTCCCCCTGTCTAATACGCCCATGTTCTTGCAGTCATCACGAGGTTCTTCCGTGAACAGGATGATCGAAACCATTGCTCGCGAACTCAAAGCGCGTGAAGCTCAGGTTGTTGCCGCCATTGGCCTCTTGGACGAAGGAGCAACGGTTCCCTTCATCGCCCGATACCGTAAGGAGGCAACGGATGGCTTGGACGATACCCAGTTGCGCACCCTGGAAGAGCGGTTGCACTATCTGCGGGAGATGGAGGAACGCCGCGCCGTCATCCTGAAAAGCGTCGAAGAACAGGGAAAGCTCACCCCGGAGCTGACGGAGGCCATCGCCGCCGCCGAAACCAAGGCACGGCTTGAGGATCTCTACCTTCCCCATCGTCCCAAACGGCGTACCAAGGCGCACATCGCCCGTGAGGCCGGCCTGACCCCCCTGGCCGAAGGAGTGCTTGCCACCCCGGACCAGAATCCGGAAGAAGCGGCACAGGCCTTCATCGATGCCGAAAAGGGCGTGCCCGACGGCAAGACGGCCCTGGAGGGCGCCCGGCAGATTCTGGTGGAGGACTTTGCGGAGGACGCCGACCTCATCGGCCGCCTGCGCGAATATCTATGGATCAAGGCAAAGCTGGCCTCCAGGTGTGTCGCGGGCAAACAGGAAACAGGCGCCAAATTCGCCGATTACTTCGATGCCGCCGAATCGCTGTGCACCGCTCCCTCGCATCGCGCGCTCGCCATGTTCCGGGGGCGCAAGGAAGAGGTGCTGACGCTCTCCCTCGCCCTGGAAGAATCGGGGGCAACCCCGGAATCCTCATCTCGCCTCACGCTGCCTGAGCAGATGGTGGCAAGCCATTTCGGCATCGCCGACCGCGGCCGTGCCGCCGATCCCTGGCTTCTGGAAACGGTACGTTGGGCCTGGCGCACCAGAATTTTCCCGCATATCGAAGTGGATCTGATGAACCGCTTGTGGGAAAAGGCCGAGGAAGAAGCGATCGGGGTGTTCGCCGACAATCTGCGTGCCCTGCTGTTGGCGGCCCCGGCCGGTCCGCGCCCGATTCTGGCCCTTGATCCGGGCTACCGCACCGGCGTCAAGGTCGTGGTGGTGGATGGGACCGGCAAACTGCTCGAAACCGCGACCATCTATCCCCATGAACCGCACAAACGGTGGGACGAATCGATCGCGGTCCTTGCCGACCTGATCCACCGTTTCGGAGTCGAACTGGTGGCGACCGGCAACGGCACGGCATCCCGGGAGACCGACCGGCTGGTGGGCGAGCTGATTCGCGCCCATCCCCAGTTTCCCGTGAGCCGGGTGATGGTGTCGGAGGCGGGGGCGTCCGTTTACTCGGCGTCCGAATACGCGGCCAGGGAACTGCCCGAGGTGAATGTCAGCCTGCGGGGCGCCGCGTCCATCGGACGGCGGTTGCAAGATCCCCTGGCCGAACTGGTCAAGATCGATCCGAAAGCCATCGGTGTTGGCCAGTATCAGCACGATGTCAGTGAAACGAAACTGTCACGGGCCCTTGATGCCGCGGTCGAGGACTGCGTGAACGCCGTCGGCGTGAATGTCAACACCGCCTCCGCACCCCTGCTGGCCCGAGTGTCCGGCCTGGGGGAAAGTCTGGCGCGCAACGTGGTCACCTATCGCGACGCCAACGGCCCGTTTCGCCGCCGCAGCCAGTTGCGGGATGTTCCCAGGCTGGGACCCAAAGCCTTTGAACAGGCGGCGGGGTTCCTGCGCATCGTTGATGGTGACGATCCCCTGGACAACTCGGCCGTCCATCCGGAAGCGTACACGGTCGTGCATCGCATTCTCGAATCCACGAGCCGCGAGGTGCGGGCGCTGATTGGCGATACGGTGCTTTTGCGCTCGCTCGATCCGGCCCGCTGGACCGACGATGTGTTCGGCGTGCCCACTATCGCCGATATCCTGAAAGAGCTGGAAAAGCCCGGGCGCGATCCGCGGCCCGAGTTCCGCACCGCCTCTTTCAAGGAAGATGTCAGGACCATGAACGATCTGCAACCAGGAATGGTCCTGGAGGGCGTGGTGACCAATGTCGCCAATTTCGGGGCGTTCGTGGATGTGGGCGTGCATCAGGACGGACTGATCCATATTTCGGTCCTGTCCAACCGCTTCGTCAAAGATCCGCGCGCGGTGGTGAAGCCGGGGGACGTGGTGAAGGTCAAGGTTCTTGAAGTGGATCTGAAACGTAAACGCATCGCACTCTCCATGCGACTCGACGAAACACCCGCTGCCCCACGCGAGGCCCCCCCACGCGCACCAAAGGCGCCGCGTCCCCGCGGCAACGGACGCAACGAGGCACCCCGGGCAACGGCACGCGAAAGCAAAAGCGAACCGCCTCCATCGGGTATCATGGCCGAAGCGTTCGCCCGCGCCCGGGAACGACGCAAGGAAAAATAGACCTCTTGCAGAACCTGCTGTGGCGAGGCGAATGCACGGAGACACGGAGCGCAGCAGTCGCCCGCCACAGGCGGCGGTGATACAAAAGGTCTCGTGAAGCAAATCTTGAAAAGGGAGAATACGCCATGGGATACGTTCTGAACGGTACCGAACTCGCAGTCGATGACGAGCAATTCCTGGTGGAACCAGTTTTCGATGATGCCATCGTGCCGGTGATCGCTGCGGCAGAGGGCATCCCGCTCAATGAGGACCATTGGGTGGTGGTGCGCTACATGCGCGACAAATACCGGGAAGAAGGACACACGCCCAACTTCCGCGGCATGCTCAAGGATTTCAGCGCAGACCACCCGGGAAAGGATTGGAAAACCTATCTTTACGACCTGTTCCCAAAACAGCCGGCCCGCCAGGCTGCGCGGGTCGCCGGCCTGACCAAACCCTATGGCAAAGGGGGCTACTGAGCCGGCCCTGAATCGAGGATCAGGGGAGGGAGACTCGGCGCCCTCCCTCGATTCCTGTCCCTGATACCCAACAAGCGAAAAGCGTGAGGGACGTGAACGTGGCCTTTGGCCGCGTGGGCTAGGCGGCTGAAGGCCGCTTCCATGAAAGGGACACCGCTGACGCCATGATGGCTCTGATAATGGTTGTTTTGATCCTGGTGGTGGGTGTTCTGGTGACCGGCGTCGTGACGTTCATGCAAGGGGGAAGCGTCACTCAGCGTCACAGCCTGCACCTGATGAATCTCCGTGTGGCCTTGCAGGCCCTCGCTCTGCTGCTGCTGCTGACCAGCGCCCTGCTGTTGCGGTGAGTGTTCGCCGGCGAAAGCCGCCGCGCGTTGGGGGCCGTCGTGCTGGCGGCGGGACGGGGGCGACGGATGGGAGGGATCAACAAGCTGCTGCTTCCCGTGAACGGTCCGGACGGACCACGGCCGATGATCGCCCATGTGACGAGGGTGGTGCTGGCGGCCGGGGTGCGGCCGGTCATGGTGGTGGTTGGTTCCCAGGCAACGGCGGAGGCCGTGGCGGGCTTCGCGGTTGCGTGCGTGCGGTGCCCGGATCCTGACGAGGGTCTGGCGGCTTCTTTGCGGTGCGGAGTGGCCGCCCTGCCGGCGACGGTCGCGGGATGTCTGGTGTGTCTGGGCGACATGCCGGCCGTCACATCGAGACACATCCGCGCCGTGGCGGCGGCGTTTGATCCGGCCGCCGGGCGTGAGGTCTGTGCCCCAGTGTTTGTCGGGCGCCGGTGGCATCCGGTGGCGTGGGGGCGACGGTATTTTCCTGAACTCTTGCGACTTTCCGGCGACGGGGGGGCACAAGCGGTTCTGTCGCGGCACGGCTTCTGGCCCGTGTCGGTGACGGACGACGGCGTTCTGGTCGATGTGGATACACCGGAAGATGCCTGGCGCCTACTGTAATACTTTTAGGCCTTTCCTGTAAGCCGCGATGAATCACCATCATGGCTCAAAGGGATAGGACTCCGCTTTCATTGCCTCAAGACTTTCATGAAAAAAAGCCCCCTCCACGCTGCAAAGCATGGAGGGGTAGTTTGCCATGGACGAGGAGAGCTCGCTAGACTCACCATCTTCATATAGAACCTGTTTTGTTGACAATGAAAGTAAAATTTTTGTGAATACATCATTCTTTCATTTGTAGATTCTAATTGAAATATTTAAATAATGCTATATGATAAATGAAGCATTATAAACATGCCCTTGCATTCATTCTTGAGGCAAAAAACTCTCCTGGAAAATCATATGGCATCCTTGATAGAATACTTCTAGAGGAATGAATCACGTATTCATCAATTCTTTTGGTTCTCTTGGATCATTCTTATTCTCTATAGCCCTTACAAATCGTGAAGAAGCAGCCATCGGATGGTTCTGGCGTCGAGGGTTGGCCTGGGCGTTGAAATGTGCTAAAGAACTCTATCGCGAATGTGGTGCAGCTTTGAATCAGGCAAAGCTTCAGACGTCCG
>WOUV01000074.1 GCA_009773045.1 Rhodospirillaceae bacterium
TTGCTGGGCCAGCCGAACTCGGCCACCACGATCCGCTTGCCGGGATAGGCGTGGCGCAGTTCATCCAGACGCCGAAAGGCATGGGGCACAGCCTGATCGGCCGGCATGCCTTCCCAGTACGGCAGGATGTGGACGGCGATGAAATCTACTTCGTTGACGAGTTTCGGATTTTTCAGCCACTCGCCCCAGTTTTCAGCGGTGGAGACCGGCACCTTGACGCGCTTCTTGACCTGGCGAATCATGGCGATGATCTCATCTACCGTCCGATTTCCACGCAGAAGAACTTCGTTGCCGACCAGGACCGCGCGGACGCTGCGATGGGTCCGGGCGAGTTCCACGGCGGCTTCGATCTCGCGCCGGTTACGTTTTTCGTTTGTGTCCACCCACGCGCCCAACATCACGGCCAGGCCATGTTTGCCGGCGAGTTCCGGTACCAGTTCCGGCCCGCCGGTGGTGGCATAGGTGCGCACGGCTTTCGTATACGGGGCGATACGGGCAAGGTCGCGGTCGACCTGTTCGCGCGTTGGAAGATCGCCCTTGGTGGGATTCTGGTTCCTGGCATACGGCTGGAAGGAAAGCGATTGAAAAACTGTTTCGCTTTCCGGTGGAATCGCGATGCGATGGGTCAAGAACCACGCCGACGCATGGACAGCGGCCGCAATCAAGGCCGCAACGACGACGGTCCTCATGGGTGTTCCTTCTCCTTACAGACTCTCAAAGGTGTTGATACGATGGGAAAACCAGCCGCATGGAAAAACCACCCCTGACGCCCCGAAACCGTGACGTCCAAAAACACCGCCTTTGCAAAACTGCTTCGCGCGTTGTTTCATTTTTTCGCGTAGATCTTTTTATGCGGGAATCCCCGGATGGACTTGATCTTCAACACAAATGCATGATAGCGCAAATGCACGGCGGTTTCCAGAAGATTCACGCCCGAAAACAGCCTCGTGCGGGAGGCGAAGTCCCCTCGCGCCCCCCCCCCGTTCCATAAGAAACGAGGAAACGCGAGGGGAAGGTTTCAACGCTCAACACACATGGCAATGCCCATGCCGCCGCCGACACAGGCGGTGGCGATGCCCTTTTTGGCGCCACGCTTGATCATCTCGTGCACCAGGGTCAGGATGATGCGGCAGCCGGAAGCGCCGATGGGGTGCCCAAGGGCGATGGCACCGCCGTTGACGTTCACTTTCGTCAGGTCCCAGCCCATTTCCTTGTTGACGGCAACCGCCTGGGCGCCGAAGGCCTCGTTGGCCTCGATCAGGTCGAGATCATCGACCGTCCAGCCGGCGCGTTGCAGGGCAAGGCGGCTCGCCGGCACCGGAC
This sequence comes from Rhodospirillaceae bacterium, assembly GCA_009773045.1. Classification (GTDB taxonomy): domain Bacteria; phylum Pseudomonadota; class Alphaproteobacteria; order Rhodospirillales; family Rhodospirillaceae; genus WOUV01. The sequence continues at coordinate 1,324 of WOUV01000074.1, forward strand.
CGATGCCCATGATGGCGGGATCAACGCCATGGGTGGCCCACGAAACGATACGGGCAAGCGGTGTGATTCCCCGACGGGCGGCATCCTCGGCGGTCATCAGCACCACGGCGGCGGCCCCGTCGTTGATGCCGGAAGAATTGCCGGCGGTCACCGGACCATCCTTGGAAAAGGCCGGTTTCAACTTGGCCAGCTTCTCCATGGTGGTGCCGTGGATGGGGTGTTCGTCGGTATCGACGATCTTTTCCCCTCTCCCTTCCTTGACGGTCACGGGGACGATTTCGTCCTTGAACCGGCCGGCTTTCTGGGCGGCTTCGGCCTTGTTCTGCGAGGCGCAGGCCAGTGTGTCGATTTCCTCGCGGGTCAGCTTCCAGCGCGTGGCGACGTTCTCGGCGGTGTTGCCCATGTGATAGTTGCCGAACGGATCCATCAGGCCATCGCGCAGCATGCTGTCCAACAGCTTGCCCTCGCCCATGCGCACGCCGTTGCGCAAATTGATGATATGCGGGGACCAGCTCATGGACTCCATGCCGCCGCCAACGACGATTTTGCTTTCGCCCATCTTGATGGACTTGCAGCCCTCGGCGATAGCCCGCATGCCGGAGGCGCACAACTGGTTGATGGCATACGCCGTGCTTTCGTGGCGCAGGCCGCAATAGATGGCGACCTGACGGGCAGGACCGGCACCGGTGTTGCCTTGCAGCACGAGACCGTGGATGAGTTCGTCCACTTCCGTCGGGTCGATTTTGGCGCGCTTTATGGCCTCTGTCACGGCAATTTCCGCCAGTTTGGTCGGCGGCAGGGAACTCAGCGCCCCATTGAAGCGCCCGACGGGTGTCCGCGCACCACCAGCAATCACGATATCGGTCATCTGTTTGGTCCCTCCTTGGACTGTCACTTTAGGCTGAATAAACGCTTTCGTCGCCTTCGCGATGGAAGACTCCTGTGCAAAACCCGTCTTCCCTGGCTGGCCTGGCTGGTCGCCCCCCTCCAGGTTCTGCTTTTCACGAAGAAAGGCCATACCGTAAGACACGGGTGATATTCAAGGCCTTGCGCGAAACCTTTTTATTTGCGTGTGTTGCATTCGATCCATTCCGCCAAATGATTGTAGAGAATTGATTGTAATTTCTTTCCAGTCATCATGCTGATGTGGCCCGCCGCAACCATCATGCGCGCCGACCCGGGAATCGCTTCGGCCAACGCCAGGGCCGAGGACGGTGGCACGATACGGTCCTGCTGTGGAATCACCATAAGTGCCGGCATGGTCACCGACTCGGGGCGCACCGGCGTGCCGGCCACGCACCAGCGGCCCTGAAGGGGCGTGTTCGCGCCGTACCAGCCGAACAGGCAGTCGCGGGCGACCGGACCTGCCAAAGGAATACCGTCGTTGAGCCAGTCTTCCAAGGCGACGAAGTCTTCCGCCCGGACCGAATCCGCTTCCCATTTGGCAAAGGAGCGGAATTTGCGTTCGGCCAAACCCGGATCCAGGCTGAAGAACAGCGCCTGCAACATATCCACCGGCAACACCCCCATGAGGGTGATCACCGCCTCGAACCAGGGCCGCAGGACTTCGAGATAGGGCATCTGATCGCCACGGGCGGCGTGGAAATCCCACGGCGCGGCAAGGCAGGTGAGGGAGCCGATGGCCTCCGGCCGCCGCACCGCCAGCCCCAGGGCCAACAGTCCCCCCATGCAATAGCCCACCACCGCCACCGGTCGCCGGGACCGCTCCGCGACGACATCGAGAATGCGCACGAGCCGCCCGGCGATGTATTCGTCCCAGCCAAATTCCCGCTCCACCGCACCCGGGGCCTGCCAGTCGATCAGGTAGGCGCGAAAGCCCCGCGCCGCCATGGCGCGCATGAAACTGCGTCCTTCGGACAAATCCAGCACATAGGCCCGGTTGACCAGCGAGGGCACCACCAAAAGCGGCACGCCTTCTGGCGCACCGCCGTAATCGAGCAGCCGGGTGGTGCCTTCCTGCCAGAGTACCGGCGGATCGGCCAGCCGGCGCTGATAGGAATGATGGCGGTATCGGTGCAGTCCCGTCAGGAAGGCATCAAGGCGGCGTCTCGTTTCGGTGTCAACAGCCCTGGCAAAGGCGTCGGGAGCGACTCCGCACAGAGCGTCGGTGAAGACGTCGGCGGCAGAGGCGACAGCGGGATTCCAAAACGGCAAGCCTTTTCTCAAGAGCGGCAAGGCGAGATTGGCATTGACGACCGTCCATAGATGGGCCGCCATGTGCAGGAATAATGGCCGCGGCCCCTGCCGCGGTGTTCCCGCCGGGCCGGTGCCCGGCGGACCGATTTCCGTCAGATGTTGACGGGTCGTGCTGCACGGTGCCGTCATTTTGCACCAGTTCCATCGTCCCCTGTAGAGCGCCAGAGGGTCCGCTCCCGTGCGGACCAGGGGGACCGCTCCCCTGCAGAAAGGTGAGCGCATTTTGTCCCAGAAAGGAGAAAATCCGCCCCACGGTTTCGGTCATGGCTGGATCGGCCGCCATGGCCGCGAACTGTTCCTGCCACAGATCCAGATAACGACGCGCCAAATCCTGTAGATCGGGCGGAGGACCCGTGACGTTTTTCTGTTCCTCTTTCTGCTCGTGTTCCTGCATCCCGGTGGCTCGATCCTTTGAACAAAAAAGGGCCCTCCTTGTTTCTCCCCGGAACGGAAAGGCGGGGCGCCCCTGTGTTCTCCTTTTCCGGCTCTGTCCGACCCCACAGTGTTCCCGTCATGGGCACGGTTTCGTGTGTTGAGCATGCCATGTCCACGCCGTCAAGTTTTATCATGCCCGAAAACCTCCCCCGCGTCGTTCACGGACCCAAGAGAAGAGAAGGGAGGAAAAGAGTCACGAGGGGTGGTATTTTGACGGTACGTCTTTTATAGTCCGGCGCGCGATCATGATCCGGACGGTTCCGGCAGGCAGAGGGGAAATACCATGCAATTCATCAAGAACATTCTGGCAATCATTGGTTTGATCGCCGTCCTTTTTGGAATCGGGGGCTACATCAAGGCGCGATCCATCATTGGCGAATTCGACGAAGGCATGATCTCGACCTACAGGGCATTTGCCGAAACACTGTTGCGCACCAAGGACCCGGGCGATGCCATGGTTCTTGCCGTGCCGGTCAAGGAAGGACTTTCGGCCGATGATGTCAAGGAATCGATGAAAAGTCTCGCCAATACCCGCAATTTCCTGTTCGTGGGTGAAGCGCCCTTCTACAAGCAGGTGGAAGCCGTGACCGGACAGCCCTATCGGCACATTTCCTTCCTGTCATTCTGTGATGCCCGGGTTGGCAAGATGATGGCCGACCACAATAACGCCTATACGGCCTTCATGCCCTGCCGCATCGCCCTGGTGCAGGACAAACAGGGAAAGTTCTGGCTTTATACCATGCGGCTCGACATGATGATCCATGGTGGCAAACCTCTGCCGCCCGAACTGCGGAAAGAAGCCTTGCGTGTGTGGGGGGTCATTCAGGAGGTCATGCACAGGGCCGCAAACGGCGATTTCTAGAGAGTGTGTGAACAAAGCCATCGCGGAAACGGGGGGAGGGATCGGTCCTCCCCCACGGTTCAATGTTCGTGGTGCGGGGGACGCACGGTTCGAGCCGTTGTTTCAGGGTGTCCTTTCCGGTGTCCCCCAGTGCGTTATCGCCTTTGGCCGAGTGCTTTGTCATGGACGATGCCAACCTTTATCGCCTGATCGCCAGCCGCTTTCCGGCAGATCCGTCGCGTCCCGTGATCGAAGACGCGCAAGGCCGGCTTTACGGCTGGCACGACATGGATCGGATGTCCGCCCGGTTCGCCGCCACGCTCGCATCTCTTGGCTGTGTCAAGGGAGACCGGATCGCGGTACAGGTGGACAAATCCCCCGAGGCTTTGTTCCTGTATCTGGCCTGCCTGCGGGGGGGATTCGTGTTTCTGCCCCTGAATACCGCCTACCGTGCCGGAGAGGTGGAGTACATGATCGGCGATGCCGGGCCGGCGGTGATGGTGGCCAGTCCCGCCGTGGTCGCCGATGCCGAAACAGCGGCCAGGCGTCACGGCTGTCGGCATGTTTTGACCCTGACCGCCGGGGGCGAGGGGTCGTTTCCGGCCCTCGTGCCCACGGCACCCTGCCCCGATGTCCCCTGCGCCGCCGATGACGTGGCGGCCATTCTTTACACCTCGGGCACCACGGGCCGGCCCAAGGGGGCGATGCTGTCGCATCGCAATCTTGCGGCCAATGGCGAGGCGTTGCGCACGAGTTGGGCGTTCACCGCGGGGGATGTACTGCTCCATGCCCTGCCCGTTTTTCACGCCCACGGCCTGTTCGTGGCCTGCCACTGCGTGCTGTTGTCGGGGGCGCGGATGCTCTGGCTGCCGGCCTTCGACCAAAGGCAGGTGATGGCGTGCCTGCCGCGGGCCACCGTGTTCATGGGCGTGCCGACGTATTATACCCGTCTGCTGGCCGGAGCCGATTTCACGGCGGAAACCTGCGCCGGCGTGCGATTGTTCGTTTCCGGCTCGGCCCCCTTGTCGCCGGAAACCTTTCTTGCGTTCCGGCAGCGAACCGGCCATGCCATTCTGGAACGGTACGGCATGACGGAAACGGGCATGAATACCTCGAACCCGTATCGGGGCGAGCGCCGGCCCGGCAGTGTCGGCCGGCCCTTGCCCGGCGTATCGGTGCGGGTGGCCGGGCCGGAAGGGGGCATTCTACCGCCGGGGGCCGTGGGCGTGTTGCAGGTGCGCGGCGAGAATGTCTTTGCCGGCTACTGGCGCCGCCCGGACAAAACGGCGGAAGATTTCACGCCCGACGGTTGGTTCATCACCGGGGATCTTGCGCGAATCGATGACGATGGCGTGGTGACGCTGGTGGGACGGGCGCGGGATCTGATCATCAGCGGCGGATACAATGTGTACCCGCGGGAGGTGGAACAGGTGATCGACAGGCTCGAGGGCGTGGTGGAATCAGTGGTCATCGGCCTGCCGCACCCCGATTTCGGCGAGGCGGTGGTGGCCATCGTGCAGGCGCGATTCCCCGCTCCGGCACCTGAAACCGTCATGGAACATGCCCGTGCGCACCTTGCCAAGTACAAGGTTCCCAAAGCGGTCCTGTTTGTGGAGGCGTTGCCGCGCAATGCCATGGGCAAAGTGCAAAAAAATCTGCTGCGGCAAACCCATGCCGCAGAGTTTGCGTCCTGAAAGCGGCCTTTTCCCGTGTCGCCCATTGATCTTTCCCTTCTGGCGCTGGTGCTGCTGGTGACGGGTGCCGTGGCCGGGGTTCTGGCTGGTCTTCTGGGAGTTGGGGGCGGCATCGTCATCGTGCCGATGCTGTTTCATCTGTTCGGTCTTTTGGGATTCGAAGACGGTGTGCGCATGCCGGTTGCGGTTGGCACATCGCTTGCCACGATCGTTCCGACCGCTTTCATGTCAGCCCGTGCCCACCATCGGCGCGGGAGCATCGATGGGACTCTGGTGCGCGGGTGGGGACCCTGGGTGCTGGCGGGTGCGGTGGGGGGAAGTCTCCTGGCCGTCGGCCGGGGGGGGGGAACGGTCATGACGGCGTTGTTTGCGGGAGTGGCCGTTCTGGTGGCTGCCCATATGGCCTTCGTGCCCGAGGGCAGAACGTTTACCGCCCGCGTGCCGGAAGGACCTGGCGGCAGGGGGCTTGCCGTTGTGATCGGCGGCCTATCGGCGATGATGGGAATCGGGGGAGGAACCTTGAGTGTACCGATTCTGTCGGCCTGTTCCCATCCGATCCGACGGGCGGTGGGAACGGCGGCGGCGCTGGGGCTGATCATCGCCATACCGGGGAGTATCAGTTTCGCCCTGGGGGGGAGCGGTGTTCCCGGACGACCGCCATGGACGGTGGGCTATGTCAACCTGATTAGTTTTGTGCTGATCGTGCCGGCCACCCTGGTGACGACTCCCCTTGGAGTCCGGCTGGCGCACGTCATCGAGCCTGCGGGTCTGCGCAAGGCTTTTGCATTTTTTTTATTCGTGACCTCTGCCCGCATGCTGTACAGCCTTTTCTAGTTCTGGCTGGCGCCCTTTCGATTCCTTGTTTATAAACACGAGAGGATATTTGCTTTTTTCGTCCAATTGTTCAATTTTACCGTGGCCATTCGCACCATGGACATCACTGCCAGGGTATTCGGGAATGGTGTCCGGGGGATGCACCACAGGAGCAGTCGGGTATGAGCATCAAGGTCAAATTCTGGGGGGTGCGGGGCAGTATCGCCTGCCCCTCTCCCAACCATGTGATCTATGGCGGCAACACGAGCTGTGTGGAAATCAATGCCGGGGACCAGCCCTTCATTCTCGACGCTGGCACGGGAATTCGCAGTCTGGGCCTCGATTTCCTGAAGCGGGGCATTACGGACAGTGTATTGTTTCTGACGCATACCCATTGGGACCACATCAACGGTTTTCCGTTTTTCGCTCCCGCGTTCCGGCCCGGTCATTCCTTTCTCGCCATGGCCGGTCACTTGACCGAACTGGGGGGAGTCCAGAATGTCCTGGAAGGCCAGATGGCCAATCCCATGTTCCCGGTGCCGCTGAAAGCCATGCAGGCTAGGTTAACGTTCGAGGATTTCCACTTCGGAGACAGTTTCAACCTCACCGACGATATCAAAGTGGTGACGGCCCCCCTCAATCATCCCAACGGCGCGACGGCCTATCGGATCAATCATGCCGGCCGTTCGGTCTGCTACATCACCGACACCGAACACGTGCCGGGCCAGCCCGATCAGAACGTCCTTGGCCTGATCGAAGGGGCCGATCTGGTCATTTACGACAGCACCTATACCGACGACGAATTTCCGAACAAGGTGGGCTGGGGCCACTCCACCTGGCAGGAGGGAATACGCCTGTGCCGAGCGGCCAATGTGGGGCGCCTGGCCATTTTCCACCATGACCCCGATCATGTGGATCTCTTCATGGAACAGTTGGAAAACGAGGCCCACCGCAAATGGTCGGGGGCGTTCGTGGCGCGTGACAACATGGAAGTGATTCTCGACTGATCTTGATCTTCACAGCTCAAGCATGAATCAGAGGACCAATTCATGTCTGTCGTCAGGGAAACAACCTTGGAATAACAACAGGGCAATCGATGTCTCTCGCAACGCTGCTGGGCGTTCTGTTCGGTTTCGGCTTGTTTGTTGGCTCTGTGCTGCTGAGTACCGATAACTACAAGGCCTTCCTTCACTTGCCAAGTTTTGTCATGGTGGCTGACCATCTATCAGTTTAGCGCAATGGGTTGTTGACGGCAGGAATCTGCGTGTGATTCAAGGGGTCTGGCTTTGATGGAAGGGGGACTCAAATCG
>WOUV01000075.1 GCA_009773045.1 Rhodospirillaceae bacterium
ACCAATGCCTTCGTCCACATCCTTTCCTGTCTCGCCGCTTACATGCTCGCAAAGAAAAAAGTAAAAATGAAGGGCATCGCTTATCCATAACTGGGGTTAAATAGCCCAGCAGCCCCCGGAACGTGGTGATCGCAGCCAAAGCCCTCACTGCAGAGGAGGCCGTGAGCAATATTAAAGCGAAGCGGACTGAGGTTAAAGAGCGCTCGAGGGAGGTCACGCACGCTTAAACAAGAGCGCGAGTCCCTGCGGGGCTATCGCACGGCGGCCGACGATGCCCTGGCCGCAATCCTGTTCTGACCCAAACCCCTACACACGCACGCCACACCCCCTTAAAAGTGCACGAAAAATACAGAAAACCCGCCCCGAACCTATCCCCGTCATGAATGATCGACGGAATGGGTTATTGATTTTACAGGGATCTGAATGTTTCAGGGTTTGTGGTGAGGGGGTTCTTTGGGGGGAGAAGGGGCTTTCTTTTTTTTGTTCGGATTGCACAGGCTTTCACACGGTACGCCGTCGTAAATAGCGCGTCACCTCTTCGCACGATGTCATGTGCGCGCAGGTCGTTTCCTGGGGATCGCACGCTGCCGGCGGCGCTTCTGCCAGGACAAAGTTCGATGCCACCAGCAAAAGGCCTCCTGCCAGAGCGAAACGGCGTAATACCATGACTCTCCCCTTTTTCGTTTGTCCATTGCGCGCCGTGACGTGTGCCTTTGTGGTTGTAAGGATTTGCCTGCCCTTGTCAAGAGAATCAAAAAGGCCGCGCGTCCGTGGTTTCCACGTTCCCGCGATTTCTGGACATTGCGTGGGCTGGCGCGCCGTATTAGGGTAATCGTTCTTTGTGTCCCATGGCTTTACCGCCGCTTGTCGGGAAGGGAAGGGAGTTTCCCCGTGACGGAACCCAATCACAGAAACGCCGCCATTGTTGGAACGGTGTCCATAGCCGATTACCTGTTCCCTCGCATTCACCCCGAGGGATGGCGGTTCGTGGCCCTTTGTGCTGCCATTACCCTGCTTCTGGGCCTGTGGTGGGTGCCGCTGGCCCTGCCGGGCCTGGTCCTGACGGTATGGTGCCTTTATTTCTTTCGCGATCCGCCGCGGGTGACACCGCATCGGGCGGGGCTTCTGGTCAGTCCCGCCGATGGCCTAGTGCAGATGATCCAAAGGTCTCCACCGCCGCCCGAACTCGGCATGGGAACCGACCCGCGCACGCGAATCAGCGTGTTCATGAGCGTATTCAATTGCCATGTGAACCGAGTCCCGGCAGATGGAACGGTGGCCCGGGTGGTCTACCGGCCAGGCCGGTTTCTCAATGCCTCGTTCGACAAGGCCAGCGAAGACAACGAACGCCAGGCGGTACGGCTCGCCCTGCCCGACGGGAGGGAACTCGCTTTTGTGCAGATTGCCGGGTTGATCGCCCGCCGCATTCGCTGCGATCTGCGGGAAGACATGGCGGTAGAGGCCGGTGCGCGGTTTGGCTTGATCCGTTTCGGCAGCCGGGTCGATGTGTATCTGCCCGATGGCGTTGTGCCCCTTGTGGCGGTGGGACAGACAGCCATCGCCGGGGAGACCATTCTTGCCGATCTGAACGCAGAACCCGGCGCCCCCCGGTCTGGAGTGATCCGCTGAGATGTTTCGTCCTTCCCGTCCGGCCCGGTTGAAGGGGCTGTCCCTCAATCGGATGATCCCGAACATTCTGACCCTGCTCGCCCTGTGCGCCGGTGTGACCGCGATTCGCTATGGCCTGCACGGGGAGTGGGAAAAGGCGGTGGTGGCCATCGCCATCGCCGCCGTGTTCGATGGTCTGGACGGACGGGTGGCGCGTTTGTTGCGGGGAACATCGAAGTTCGGCGCCGAACTCGATTCACTGTCGGATTTCGTCGGTTTTGGCGTCGCACCGGCCCTGCTGATCTATTTGTGGACGATGCAGAATGCCGGAGGGCTTGGGTGGGTTCTTGTGCTGTTGTTTCCAGTCTGCGCGGCCTTAAGGCTCGCCCGTTTCAACACCATGGCGGGGGCGCCGGATACGCCGCCGTTCGTTCACAGCTTTTTCATCGGTCTGCCGACGCCGGCCGGGGCATGGATCGTTCTTCTGCCCATGATCGTGTGGTTCCAATATCCAGTGGCATGGCTGCGTCATCCTTTGATCGCGTCGGTTTTTCTTGTGGGCGTGGCCTTTTTGGAAGTCAGCCGCCTGCCCACCTACAGCTTCAAGCGCGTTCGCGTGCCCCATCGTTATGTCCTGCCGATGATGCTGCTGGTGGGCGTGCTGGCGGCCTTTCTGGTGGCCGAACCGTGGACCACTCTTGGCCTTCTGGGCCTTGTGTACCTGGCGAGTCTTCCGGCCAGTTTTCGTTCCTTCCGGCGGTTGCGCCGTCAGTCCTTGCTCGAGGCAGAGGCATTGCTCAAGGAACAGGCCTTGCTTCAGGAACAGGCGGAGACGAACGAAAAGGGTTAGCATGGTCCGGGCCGGAGTAAGGTAAACCCTTTCTTTCATTGCGGTTGCGTGTGTCTGGCCAGATCCCATACAGTAACGGCAAACACGCATTGCCTGTCCGGTTGAAGGGGAGCCTTCAGGAAACACGCCAACCAGCCGGCAGGGCTTTGAAAAGGTTCAAGGGAGAATGCCATAGTGTCGCGGCGACGGGAAACCGCTATTGATTTCCAAGACCGTCTGCGACGTCTGGTCGATCTTGGCATCGCCTTGTCGGCGGAACGGGTGCTGGACCGTCTTCTTGAGCGGATTTTGCTTGAGGCAAAGGATCTCACCAATGCCGACGGCGGAACGCTTTACCTGTGCGACGAGCATGACGGGCTGGAATTCGTCATCGTGCGCAACGACACGCTGGGAATCGCCCTTGGCGGCACCACGGGACACAAGGTGCCCTTTCCGCCGTTGCGGTTGCGGGACCCCGAAACGGGAGAACCCAATCACCACAACGTGGCCACCTACACCGCCGTGCAGGGGCGCACGGTAACCGTCGACGATGCTTACGATACCAAGGGGTTCGACTTCTCGGGGGCCAAGAAATTCGACGCCAGCACCGGCTACCGCTCCAAATCGTTCCTGACCGTGCCGCTCAGGAACTATCAGGGGGATGTCATCGGTGTTTTGCAATTAATCAATGCACACGATGCCGAGGGACAGGTGGTCCCGTTTCCGCAGGAAAACTGCGCCCTGGCGGAGGCCCTGGCTTCGCAGGCCGCGGTGGCCATCGATAACCAGCGGCTGATCGAGGCGCAACGACGTTTGCTGGAAGCCTTCATCCAGGTCATCGCCCACGCCATCGACGCCAAATCTCCCTATACCGGTGGCCATTGCGTGCGGGTGCCGATTCTGACCAAAATGCTGGCCGAAGCCGCCCATGTCAGCGTGGAAGGCCCCTTCGCCGGTTTTACCCTGACCGAGACGCAGCGGTATGAATTGCATCTGGCGGCATGGTTACATGACTGCGGCAAGGTCACGACTCCTGAATATGTTGTGGACAAGGCCACCAAACTTGAAACCATCTATGACCGTCTGCACGAAATCCGCACCCGGTTCGAGGTGTTGCGACGGGATGCCGAGATCGCCTGCCTGAAAGGACAGCTTGCCGGCGGTGACGCGGTGGCCCTGCAAAACGCTTTCGAAGCCCGCTGTCGGGAGTTGGAGGAACAGTTCGTATTTATCGCCTCCTGCAACGAGGGGGGGGGAGTTCTTCGGTCCCGACAAGGTGGCGCGGTTGAAGGAAATCGGCGCCCAAACCTGGACGCGGTGTTTCGACCGCACGATCGGCCTGTCGTGGGAGGAAAGCAAACGCTGTCAGGGGACCCTTCCTCCCCCTGCCATCGAACGCTTGTTGGATGACCGATCCGACCATCGCACCGGCCGTTACAATCTAGGGGAAATATATAACCTGTCCATCAACCGGGGGACATTGACCAGCGAGGAACGCAAGACCATCAATGATCACATCACGCTGACCATCGAAATGCTGGAAAAGCTGCCCTTCCCCAGGCATCTGAGAAATGTACCGGAATTTGCCGGCGCCCACCATGAAAAAATGGATGGAACCGGCTATCCCCGCGGCCTGTGCCGAGAACAAATGTCGATTCCTGCCCGCATCATGGCCATCGCCGACATTTTCGAAGCCCTGACCGCTGCCGATCGTCCCTATAAAAAGCCGAAAACGTTATCGGAAGCGCTTCGGATCATGGCCTTTATGAAGAAAGACAGCCATATCGACCCGGACCTGTTTGATCTATTCCTTACGTCTGGTATTTACAAAGATTATGCCGAACAGTATTTGAGAAAAGATCAGATGGATGAGGTCGATATCAATCCGTTTTTATCCCGAAAGGCGGCGGAGTAGTCACTTTATGAATGATATTGTGCTTATAGATGCCATCGGTTATATTGCTGGTCTTTTGACAACGGTGGCCTTTCTGCCTCAGGTCATCAAGACGTGGCGATCACGGTCGGCACGGGATTTGTCCCTTGCCATGTTGCTGATTTTCACGATAGGTGTGCTGTGCTGGCTGTTGTATGGCATCGCCATCAACCGCTGGCCGATCATTTTGCCCAATATCGTGACCTTTCTTTTGACCGGCACGATCCTGTTTTTCAAGATGCGGGAAGTTTTCCGTTCCTGAAGAATGGATAAGGGCATTTTCAAGCTCCCTCCCCCGTGATGGGGGAGGGGTTTTGGCGGTGCTTCTGTCTTGGGCGCTTGACAATCGGCCTGAATCGGTGTGGTTTAACCCCGGTCGCTGATTGAAAGGTTCCCCATGCATCCTTATCGTTCCCACACATGCGGTCACCTCCGGGCACCGGATGCCGGCCAGACGGTTCGGCTGTCGGGCTGGGTCCATCGCAAGCGGGATCACGGCAACCTTCTGTTCGTCGATGTGCGCGATCACTATGGCCTGACTCAGGTGGTGGCAGACAGCCAAAGCCCGGTGTTCGCCGTTCTGGAACAGGTCCGCCCGGAAAGCGTGATCACCGTCACCGGAGAGGTCCGCGCGCGCGCCCCCGAAACCGTCAACCCCAGACTCGACACCGGTGCCGTCGAGGTGCACGCCGCCACGGTCGAGATTCTGAGTCCGGCCGAGGTTCTGCCCATGCTGGTGCATGGCGATCAGGAATTTCCGGAAGACGTGCGGCTGCGGTATCGTTTTCTTGACTTGCGCCGCGAGGCGGTGCACCGCACCATGGTTTTGCGCAGCCAGGTCATCGCGGATTTGCGCCGTCGTATGCTGGAGCAGGGATTCCTTGAATACCAGACGCCGATTCTGACCGCCTCAAGCCCCGAAGGCGCCCGCGATTTCCTGGTGCCAAGCCGCCTGCACCCCGGCAAGTTCTATGCCCTGCCGCAGGCGCCCCAGCAGTTCAAGCAACTTCTGATGGTCGCCGGCTTTGACCGTTATTTCCAGATCGCCCCATGTTTTCGTGATGAAGACGCCCGGGCCGACCGTTCGCCGGGGGAATTCTATCAGCTTGATTTCGAGATGAGCTTCGTCACTCAGGAAGATGTTTTTGCCGCCATCGAGCCGGTGTTGCATGGCGTCTTTACGGAATTTGCCGACGGCCGCCGTGTGTCGCCACTGCCTTTCCTGCGTATCCCGTTCGATGAGGCGATGCTGAAATATGGAACGGACAAACCCGATCTCCGCAACCCCCTTCTGATCGCCGATGTCACCGCGGCCTATCGTGGTTCCGGCTTTGGCCTGTTCGCCCGGGCCATCGACAAAGGCGCCGTCGTCCGGGCCATTCCGGCCCCGGGAGCAGGCGGGCGTCCACGAAGCTGGTTTGACCGCCTGAACGAGTGGGCACGGGCGCAAGGGGCCGGGGGACTTGGTTGCATTGTGTTCGAAGGAAACGAGGCGAAGGGACCCATCGCCAAAAACCTGGCACCGGAGCGAATCGACACCGTGCGAACCGCCGCGGGCGTGGGCACGGGGGATGCCGTGTTCTTCGTGTGCGATGCGCCCGACCGCGCGGCGCCTTTTGCCGGAGTCGTGCGCACTCGCCTGTGCGAGGAGCTGGATCTTCTGGAAAAGAACGTGTTCCGGTTTTGCTGGACAACGGATTTCCCCTTCTATGAACGCGATCCGCACAGCGGACGCATTCAGTTCAGCCACAACCCCTTCTCGATGCCCCAAGGGGAGCTTGAGGCGTTGAACACCCAAGACCCCCTGACGATCAAGGCCTTCCAGTATGATATCGTATGCAACGGGATCGAGTTGTCTTCGGGCGCCATCCGCAACCACCGGCCAGAGATCCTGTATCGGGCGTTCGAAATCGCCGGCTACACGCAAGCCCACGTGGACGCTCATTTCAGCGGCATGCTGAATGCCTTCAGGTTTGGCGCCCCCCCCCATGGCGGCGCGGCCCCGGGGGTGGACCGGATCGTCATGCTGCTGGCCGACACCCCGAACATCCGCGAGGTCATCCTGTTTCCCATGAACCAGCAGGCCGAAGACCTTTTGATGCAGGCCCCGGCCGAAGTGCACCCGGAACAACTGCGGGAGCTTCATATCCGGGTGGAGGAGCCGAAGGCGAAAAAAACGGCTGGGTGATACAGGGCGCTCCAGAGATTCGTGAATCCTCAACAGGAGACACAGAAGGGGGGGTCGTGAACGAAAGGGAATCGTTGCAAATGGCATGGTGCGCGTGATCTATAACGAACGCTTCGCCCTTTTGACGGATTATCCGTTTGAACGGCTGCGGGCCTTGCTGGAGGGAATCACGCCACCGCCAAGTCCGCCGGTCGTCATGTCCATCGGCGAGCCGCAACATCCGCCGCCGCCTTTCGTGCGCGACCTCCTTGATGCCAGTTCGGCGCTGTGGGGGCGTTATCCGCCCATGAACGGCACGCCGGAGTTTCGCGTCGCGGCAACGGACTGGCTCACACGCCGGTTCGCTCTGCCTGCGGGATTCCTTGACCCGGACCGCCATGTGTTGCCGGTTGCCGGCACCCGCGAGGCGCTGTATCTAATCGCGCACCTTGTCGTGCCACGGCGCAAAGGGAGCGCGCGCCCGACGGTGCTGATCCCCAACCCCTTCTATCAGGTTTACGTCGGCGCCGCGGTCATGGCCGGGGCGGAACCCGTTTACGTGCCCTCTGGCCGGCAGAGCGGCTTTCTGCCCGATTTCACTCTGTTCGATCCCAAGATTCTGCAACGGACTCCCTACGATCCAGACACCCTCAACCGGACGGCCCTGGCCTTTTTGTGCACGCCGGCCAATCCGCAAGGGTCGGTGGCGGACCTCGAGTATTTGAAACAGGCCATCACCCTTGCCCGACGCTACGACTTCGTGTTGGCGGTGGATGAATGTTACAGCGAGATCTACGATTCCATTCCCCCGCCCGGTGTCCTGCACGCCTGCGCCGACCTGGGGGGGGATCTGACCAATGTGGTCGTTTTCCATTCGCTGTCGAAACGCTCCAGCGTGCCGGGGCTTCGTTCGGGGTTCGTTGCTGGCGATCCCGATATCATTGCCGCCTTTGCCCGGTTGCGCGCCTATGGCGGGGCGGCAACGCCCCTGCCGGTGATGGCCGCCGCGACCGCCCTGTGGCAGGACGAGGTTCATGTGGCGGAAAACCGTACCCTTTATCGCGCCAAGATGACAGCGGCGGAACGCCTTCTGGGGGGCCGCTTCGGGTTGTGCCGCCCCGCCGGGACGTTCTTCTTATGGCTCAAGGTCGGCGATGGCGAGGCAACGGCACGTGCCCTGTTTCAGAAAGCCGGCATCCGGGTGTTGCCGGGCGCCTATCTGGCCCGACCGGACAGTACCGGGGTCAATCCGGGCCGCCATTACATCCGGGTTGCCCTGGTCCATGACCTCGACACGACCGTCTGGGCGCTGGAACGTTTGCGTGATATTCTGGGCTGAGGAGAACAAGAAAGGGGACAGGAGCAAAACGGCGACATGATGACTCCCCATAGGCGATTCTGGTCATGATCACTTTAAGCAGTCGCGGCTTGCACAAGGCTTTTCTGCCCGAAGGCGCCACCCGGTTTCTGGGACGGCTGGGGGGACGATTGCTCGGGGTGGGACTGGTGGCCGGCGGGATGCTGCTGGCCATGGTGCTGATGAGCTATCGTCCCGGAGATCCCTCCTGGAACACGGCAACCGACGCGCCAACCCTCAACACCTTTGGCGCCTTCGGGGCCATCATTTCCGATCTCTTCCTGCAAACGTTGGGATTTGCCGCCGGGGTGCCGGTTGTGTGCCTGATGGTGTGGGGGGGCCGTTTCATGGCGGCGCGAACGGTTCCGGCTTTGGGGCTGCGGCTTGTGGCGGTGCCGGTTGCGGCCGTGCTGGTGGCAGTAAGCCTTGCCATTCTGCCCCGCTCCTTGTTTTGGCCCTTCACGGCCCGGCCGGGGGGATTTGCCGGCGGGCTTCTGCTGGAATGGGCAGGCAGCGGGGTGCGTATGACGGGTCTTATGCACGATGGGCGCTGGATCGTGGCGCTGCCGGCAGCCGTCGTGGGGAGCATTGCCTTTCTGTTTGCGCTTGGTCTTTCGCGATCCGAGTGGCAGGTTTTGTCCCGGCTGGTGGCGAGGGGGGGACGCCTTGTCCAGGATTCCTGCAAGCACTTTGGCCCTTTTCTGCGGCAAAAGGCCCTGCCGCTCGTCCGCCACAGCGGCGCCGAAGGGGATCATGGGAACAAGGCACATGCAAACGCCCCTGGCAGAGATCCTGGGCGCATCGTGATCAAAGACGATGCCCTTTTTTCTTCTCTGGATGATCCCGACGAGACGACGGGGGAGGAGCGGGAAGACCCGCCGCGTTTCCCGGAACCTGGCCGCACGCGCCCCGTGGTGACGACAGACGTGGTGACGCCCGACACCCCCTATCAAGCGCCATCGCTCCAAGTGCTGGCCCCCCCCACCGTCCAGACCGCTCGCCTGAGCGAGGAAAGCCTTGTCGGCGTTCAGGGCCGAATCGTCAAAATCCGGCCTGGCCCGGTCGTCACCTTGTATGAACTGGAACCTGCGCCTGGCACCAAAACCTCCCGCGTCATCGGTCTTGCCGACGATATCGCCCGTTCCATGAGCGCGCTTGCCGTGCGCATCGCCGTGGTCCCGGGCCAGAACGTGATTGGCATCGAGCTGCCCAATGCCAAGCGGGAGACCGTTTATTTGCGGGATCTGCTGGCGGCGGAAGGATTTGATTCCGGCGCCGGCAAGCTGGTGCTGGCCCTTGGCAAGGATATCGGCGGCACCCCCGTTTATGTCGATCTTGCCCGCATGCCGCATCTGCTGATCGCCGGCACCACCGGTTCCGGCAAGTCGGTGGCCATCAATACCATGATTCTCTCCCTGCTCTACCGGCTGGGGCCGGCGGAGTGCCGGTTGATCATGATCGATCCCAAGATGCTAGAACTTTCGGTTTATGACGGCATACCGCATCTGCTGGCGCCGGTGGTGACGGACCCGTCCAAGGCGATTCTAGCCTTGAAATGGGCGGTGCGGGAGATGGAAAACCGCTACCGGGCCATGTCCCAGCTTGGAGTGCGCAACATTGCCGGCTACAACCAACGCATCGTGGAGGCGCGCGAGGCCGGCCAGGCCCTGAACCGGACCGTGCAAACCGGCTTTGACCCCGACAGCGGCAAGCCGATGTACGAGGAACAAACACTCGCCCTCGATCCGCTGCCGTTCATCGTGGTGGTGGTGGACGAGATGGCCGATCTGATGCTGGTCGCCGGCAAAGAGGTGGAGGCAGCCATCCAGCGTCTGGCCCAGATGGCCCGCGCCGCCGGTATTCACCTGATCATGGCGACGCAACGGCCTTCGGTGGATGTCATTACCGGAACGATCAAGGCCAATTTCCCGACCCGCATCAGTTTCCAGGTCACCTCCAAAATCGACAGCCGCACCATCCTGAGTGAACAGGGGGCCGAACAGCTTCTGGGGCAGGGGGACATGCTGTACATGGCCGCCGGCGGGCGAATCACCCGCGTGCACGGGCCTTTCGTGACCGACGGCGAGGTGGAGCAGGTGGTCCGGTCCCTGTGGGCGCAGGGCAAGCCCACCTATGTCACGGGCATCACCGAGGAAGAAGACGAAACCCCTGCCATCGGAACGGCGGACGACGACAAGGGGGGGGGAGACAACATCTACACGCAGGCGGTGGCCGTGGTGTTGCGCGAGCGCAAGTGTTCGACCAGCTTCATCCAACGGCAGCTTCAGATCGGGTACAACCGTGCGGCCCGCATCGTTGAACGCATGGAAGCCGAAGGACTGGTGAGCCGTCCCAACCACGTCGGCAAGCGCGAGGTGTTGAGCAAGGAGTCATAGCCGGGCCAAGGAGAATCACAGTGAAACCAGGATGTGGGGGAGGCACGGCCTCTCCCACGCCCCCTTGATTCCGATTTCTATTCCTGCTTCGGGTTTCCCGCCGCCGCATCCAGTGCCTGCAACACCGCCTCGGTCGTCAGCAGTTCCGGCAACGCCTGTCCCTTTGGGAGGCCCGGTCCGTAAACGGCGTTGAACGGAATGCCATAACGGTCAAACCGGGCAAGATAAGCGGCGATCCCGGCATCGGGCCGGGTCCAGTCGGCCCGCAGGGCGACCACGGTCCGCAGACGCGCCGCCACCGCGCCGCGCAACAACACAAGGGCTTTATTGACCTGGCAGGTCACGCACCAATCCGCCGTGACATCAACGAACACCACCTGCCCCTCGGCCACGTGTCGGGCCAGAACCTCCTCACCGAAAGGCTGCCACGGGCCGCCGCTTTCCGCTTTCTCCCGCCCGCTTTCCGCCGGGATCATCAGGGCAAGGCCCATCAGCCCCAGCACCACGAAGGGAGCGAAGGGGCGCACCCCCATGGGCAGCCGTTGCTGCAGCGCCAGAAGGCCGACGCCTCCCCCCAGAACCGCGCCGATGCCCAGCGCCGCCGGCATCCCCGCTTGTGCCGCCAGCACCGTCAAAAGCCACAGCGCGGTGCCCGCCAGCGCAACCCCCATGACGCCCCTCACCCGCAGCATCCACCGCCCGGGGCGCGGCAGACGGGTGGCCAGCACCGGAAAGGCGGCCACCAGCAGATAGGGCGCGGCCATGCCCACCCCAAGCGCGCTGAAGATCAGGACGATCTCCACCGGCCCCCGGGCCAGGGCAAACCCCACAGCCGTTCCCAGAAACGGCGCCGAGCACGGTGTTGCCAGCACGGTTGCAAAGGCTCCGGTCAGGAAGGCGCCGGCGTGTCCACGCCCTTTTGCGCCTCCCAGGGCGGCCAGCCCCGCCGGCAGCGGAATTTCGAACAGACCCCATAAGTTGGCGGCAAACGCGGTCAGCACGGTGACCATGGCGGCAAGAAACACGGGGTGCTGGAACTGAATCCCCCATCCCACCGCCGCCCCGGCCGCCTTGACCCCGATGGCCGCCGCCGCCAGCAGCAAAAACGAGAACAGAATGCCGGCAGCCGAGGCCATGAAGCTCCAGCGCACACCCCGCCCTTCGGCGCCGCCATGGCCGATCAGACCGATGATCTTGAGCGAGAGCACCGGCAGCACGCAGGGCATCAGATTGAGAATCAACCCGCCCAGAAGGGCAATGCCGATCATACCCGCTTTCATGGCGGCCGTGTCCTTCCGGAGATCTTCGCCCAAGGCGCCCCTCGCCGCGGCGAGGGACACGTGTGTTTCCATGGCGCGGGAGCCATTGGCCGCGGCATCGTCAACCAGGGTGAGCGTGACCGGGGTTCCAGAAGGAAGGGGGGGGGTCACGGGGGCGCGCAACACCGTGCGCGTGCCGTTTTGTTGCACCTGCGGCGCGCCGACGCTGCCCCCTCCCTCGACGAACAGATCCGGCGCGACCAACGGCGGCTCGGCCTCCACCTCCACCGCGATGAAGCCGTCTTTTCCGTCCGTCCCCGTAACCGCCGCGACAAGGCGCATGCCGACCCGGTTTCCATCGCCGGGCACGCGGGTGGCATGGCGTTCGATCAGGTGCGCAAAAGGCGAGGGCGTCCCGTCGGGGACCGGCATGTCCATTTCCAGGACTACCTGCTGTGGCACGCAAATCTCGGCGCAAACCAGGAAATCCACGTTGGCCCGCACCCACAAAGGCGCCCCCGGCTGTGCAAGGGTCACGGTGATGGGCACAACTACCTCACCCTCATAGCCGGCGGTTTCGATCCCTTGCAGGCTGAAGCGGCGTGGTGCCGGCCAGGCCATGACGGCTTTGGCCAGATTTCGCGATCCGCTCCAGTCGATGGTGGAGGGAGAACCGGCGTCTCCCGGCGAACGCCAATAGATCTTCCAGTGGGGCGGCAGGATGAAATGCAGCCCCAGACGCACCGTTGTCGCATCGCCCCCACGGCCTGCCGCCGCCACCAGCCGCACGTCGCCCCGCGGTGTTCGGACCCACGGAGAAGATCCCCCTTCGGCGGCGGTGGCAAGTCCACACGTCAGCCAGGCCAGGATAACCGCCAGCATGAAAAGCCCCCCTTGCGCGGGGAGTGTTGTCTTTTGTGCTTCTCGTTCCCTGGAAAAGGCAATCATCCTTCTGCGTTTTGATCGTGATCGATCACGGCGTGCAGGGACCAGGAATCCATATTCCACGACCAT
>WOUV01000076.1 GCA_009773045.1 Rhodospirillaceae bacterium
GGTTCACGCACGGCATCCAACGCATCGTCAAAATCATCCAGGCGTGCCTGCCGCTCCCCCGCCTCTGGAAGGCCATTCTAAACTGATGGATGGCCAGGTCGTTCCGACCCGTCGCGGTGGCAATCGCTACGCCGCCCGGATTCTGATTGAGCCACACGTGCCCGCCATCGACAAAGGTGGCCACGTGCAGGCCGATGGTCTCGACCGGAACGTGCCAGCGCGCCTCCAACGTGCCGAGCACTCCCATATCGCCGCGCCCCTCGCCGATGGGCCAAGCCCGTACACCCATCGGACCGCCCAGTGAGAACTCCTCGGCGCCGTCCAGATTGCCGCCCGCCCCCACTGGCCGGAAACCCGCGCTTGCAGGCTGAAAGACTGCGCCAGCCGCTGTATCCGTATCCCATCGACATTCAGATGATGAAAGGCTCCGTGCGTGTCCAGGGTGGCGGCATCGACGGCACGACTCTCCGGAACCCGCGACAGGTCAAGCCGGCCCCCGGTCCAGTTCACGCTGACCGCCGTGGTGCCATTCGGGTCCGACAGTGTGCCGTTCAGGAAAAGGGTCGTCGTCCACACCCGCTTGTCGTTGAGCCGCCCGGCCACGCTGTCATCGATCAGCGCCTTCCACGTGCCGCTCACGCCCCCGTGCACATCCATGGCGCGTGAGCGGAGGAAGCCGTAGTCAAGGCCAAGGCCCGCCTGATGCGAAGAGCCTTCGAGATTCGCGAGGGTTCCCGCCCCTTCCACCACCTTGTACGTGAGGCCGGTGTAGCGCGCCGTAGTGGTAAGGGCACCGAACGGCACTGCCAGCCCGGCGCGGACCAGCCGCATCCCCTCCGACACCGTGCCCTGGAGGCGGGTCTGCTCACCCCAACCCGTCACGTCGGAAAGAGTCAACAGGGCGTTGCCCTGCACCCGTCCCGTGCTCGTCTGGCCATAGTTGCCACCCCATGCCAGGCCGGCAGGGATGGGGGCTTCCTCCACGCGTGCCGTCAGACGACTCGTGTTCGGCATGATGCCGGGGCGCCATTGCCCCCGCACCGTCAGTCCGGGCAGGTCGTTGAGACGGAGCAGGGCCGACTCGATCTCGGCCCCCGTCGGCTCCGCCCCCGGCACGAGGCCGGCCTGACGGTGCAGTGTCCCTTCGGTGATGCGCACATCCCCGCCGGTTTGGAAGTCGATCGCCTCCAGCGTGCTGCTGACGATGGCGATGTCCACCGCTCCTGCCGTCACGTCCTGCGGTGGCAGGACGGCCCGGGCCAGCACATGGCCCTTTTTCTGCAAAAGAGCCGTCACCTGTTCGGTCAGTGCCCGCAAATCGGCAAGCCCCAGCCGTTGCCCCGTGGTGGTGGCGACGAACGCCTTTTGCTCCTCTGCACTCAGAAGATCGACCCGGCCGGTAAAGTGAATCGCCTGAATGGTGATCGTCGCTCCGGTCGTCGTTTCGCCCTTCTGTGGTGGGGGCGCTGTTTCCTCTGGGGCTGGGGAGGGCAGGATTTGGGGGGCGTGCAATCGTTCCTGCTCGCGCAGCACCGTTCCCGCATCAGGCGCTGTTTGAGCACGAGCCGTTCCCGTCAGAGCGCCCTGCATCAGGGCCAGGGATAAAACGGTCGCGGCGGCAAGGCGGCAGACTCCCTCAGGGCCAGGACGCACAGCACACGGAGACGCACAAGGAACCGCCCCCAAGGCCGGCGCCCCGTCCGGTCTGAAACTTAAAAGAGTTCTATGACCTATCAAGCACCTCAAGAATGTCGGCGCTCCCTTTGACCGGGTCTCTCGATGTGTCCCCTTTGCCATGTGTATCCCCCTCTGCCTGGCAATTGAAACGATCTGCATCGTATGCCGACACTTTATAACGTATTCATTCAGTGATCACCCGGTTGAAGACCGATCCGAGTGTTGTACTACTAGCAAACGAACTGTCAGAAAAAAAGATCGACGCATTGGATGTCAGCCGCTCTTTCGGGCGGATGTGCCAACGACACGATGCGGCGATTTCTTCTTTGACCCATTGAGAGTCGACAGGAATCGACTGTCCGCGCGGGGGGGGCGGGGGAGATCCGGATCGAGATATTGGATGCCGATCTGACGGTAGTCACTTTGAGCAGGAACGACTTTCACAAAAAATTACTTCTCTCGGTCGCGTTTGAAGCGGTACGTTCGGGGCGGGTTTTCCGTGTTTTTCGTGCACCTTTAAGGGGGGTGTGGCGTGCGTGTGTAGGGGGTTGGGTCAGAACAGGATCGCGGCCAGGGCATCGTCGGCTGGGGCGGGGGTGTTGGAGGAGAGAAGACCCAGGGTGCGGGCGTGGGGGGCGGTGCGTTCGCTGGCCATGGTGTAGCGGGTTTCCAGCGACGTCAGCAGCTTTTCCCGTGCCACCCGCAAGGGACCCCTCGTCCAGGTTGGGAACGTTCTCGTGGGCCAGGGAGGTCAGCCGGTCCACCACCGCACTCAAGTGTTGCCCACAGTCTCCCTGGGGCGCAAAGGCCTCCCGTGCCGCCTGCATGCGACTGACGATTCAGATGCTTTGGGTGCTGATTTCCTCCAGCACCATCGCCGTATCATCGCCGGTGGTTTGCAAGGTCGCCAGCGAACGTTCCAGCGATTCCTTCAGCGTCTTTTCCTCCTCCCGCCACAGGTCCGCCCGCTCGACGCCCTGTGCCGCGTGCCGTTCCACCTGTGCAAGATCGTCCTGGGATCGTCGTCACGTCGCCCCGCGACTGGCGGGCATAGGCTTGCAGGGCGCGCGCGACCACATCCAGCGTGCGCCCCGCGTCCCCCCCCCAGCCGCCCGCAGCGCAAGCCCGCGTTCAGCCCGATCAGGTGCATGTCGGTCTCGATCGAGGCGCCAGCGTCTGGGCCAAGGCCCCCGCCCGCTGGGCCGCCGTCCCCACCGTTTGCAGGGCCGCCGCCGACTGTTCGCTCGCCTCCATGAAGCGCCCGAAACGCAGCCGCACCTCTTCCAGATCGTGGGTGATCGTCATCAGGAACGAGGTGCCCTCCGCCGCATCGCCCCGGAAGATCCGCGCGCAGGTTGTCGCCAGGATGGGCACCGC
Source organism: Rhodospirillaceae bacterium (assembly GCA_009773045.1). Taxonomy (GTDB): domain Bacteria; phylum Pseudomonadota; class Alphaproteobacteria; order Rhodospirillales; family Rhodospirillaceae; genus WOUV01. Next base: position 3,055 of record WOUV01000076.1, read on the forward strand.
GTCGGCCACCGTCTTCAGGGCCGTTGCGGTTTCATCGACCGCCGTGCGATAGCCCCGCAGGGACTCGCGCACCTGTTCGGCCTGCACGGTGGTGGTGCCGTTGATCAGCAGCCGTTGCTCCTGTTCTGCCAGGGCGGCATGGCTGACGGTGGCCTCCATCTCGTCCAGACCGTGGGTCACGTGTTCCAGCCGCTGGCGGGTGATGTCGTGGATTTGCAGGCCCCCGACCACCGTTGCCACATGCCTGCCCAGCGTGCGCACCTGTTCCGGGAACGCCTGCACCGCCTGGGCCGCCCGGCCTTGCCGTTCCCGCAACAGCGTCACTGCCTCCCCCAGTTGGCCGGTGACGGCGACACTTAAACGGGCAAACGCCTCGTGCCGGGACAGGGCCGTGGTGGCGGCGGCCCGCAACGTGGCCACATCGCCCACGACCCGTTCCAGCCGCTCGCGTCCTTCCCCTGCCAGTTGCACGATTCCGCGGGTAAAGACGGTAAAATCTTCCGCGCTCCCGTCGAGACGGGCCGCCTCAATGCGGGCATTCACCGCCAGCATTTGCACCTGGATCATCAGGGTCTCCAGGCGCCCCAGGGCGTGCTCCACCCGCCGTGCCGCGTTCTCGATCGTTCCCAGCAGCGTGCGGATCGTCTCCTGGGACCGCTGGCGTGCGCCGAGGGTGTCACTCACCCTGGTCAGGGTGTCCAGGATGGCCTGAAAGTCGTTCGATGCCAACCGTCCGGCCACGCTGTCGGCCAGGGTGGATAAGATCTGGAGCACCGTATGGACTTCGCGCAAATGCTCCCCCGTTGCCAGAAAAGCGCCTTCGGAGGAGTCCTGAAAGGCGCTCAGATGGGCCTTCACCTCGTGAAGGGCTTGGGTCCACACGGGCATCGTCTTGTTCTCCAGGTCTGTTCCGGGATATCGTCAGGATCGTCATCGTAGCCCCCCCTTCAGGAGTGCGGCGGCGAGGCGCTCGAGGGGCACCACCGTGCAGGCGGCGCCCAGGCGGATCGCCTCGCGCGGCATGCCGAACACCACGCACGAGGATTCATCCTCCGCCACCGTATAGGCGCCGGCTGCGCGCATTTCCAGCAAGCCACGGGCGCCGTCGTCGCCCATGCCGGTCATCAGCACGCCGACGGCGTTGGCCCCGGCGGCACGGACGGCGGAGCGAAACAGGACGTCGACCGACGGCCGGTGACGGGCCACCAACGGCCCCTCCCGCACCGCGACGGCATAGCGGGCGCCGTTCCTTTGTACCAGCAGATGATGGTTGCCAGGGGCGATCAGCGCCTGGCCGCGCAGGATCGGATCGCCGCTCCGCGCCTCGCGCACCGTGATCGCGCACGAGGCATTGAGCCTGCGGGCAAAGGCGGCGGTGAAGCCTTCGGGCATGTGCTGCACGATCGCAAGGCCCGGCGCGTCGGCGGGCAGGGCTTCCAGAAGTATCCGCACCGCTTCGGTGCCGCCGGTGGAGGCGCCGACGCACACCACCGTTTCGGTCGTGCGGGCAAGGGCGGCGCTCGGTCGGGGCGGCGGGAGAACGGCATCGGCGGAGAGTTTTTTCTCTGTGGAGCGGAAGCGCAAACGGGCCTGCGCCGCCGCCTTCACCGCATCGCCGATCTGCACTTTGGCGTCGAACAGGAATTGGCGCGTGTCCAGCCGAGGCTTGAGGATCACCTCGACCGCGCCGGCTTCCAGGGCCTGCCACCACGTTTCCGCCCCTTCCTCCACCAGCGAGGAACAGATCACCACCGGCACCGGCCGCTGTTCCATCAGCTTGCGCAGAAAGGTCAGGCTATCCATGCGCGGCATTTCGATATCGAGCACGATCACATCGGGCACCTCCCGGGCGATCAGCCGGGCCGCGCCATAGGGGTCGGCGGCCGCCCCCAGGACCGTCAGATCCGAGTCTTCGCTGAAAAGGGCCGTCAGGGTTTCCCGCACTGTGGCGGAATCATCGACCACCAGCACCTTTATCTTTCTGCCGGCGGTCATGTTTTGCGATAGACCATTGGTGCCACCGGGTGCAGGGGCAAGGTGAAATCGGTGAGCGTTTCAGCATGGCCCATGAACAGGAAACCGCCCGGGTGCAGGGTGCGACACAGGCGTTCCAGCACCCGTTGCTGCCGCTCGTGGTCGAAATAGATGATGACGTTGCGGCAAAAGATCACGTCCTGACGCTCGGGGAGATCATACACGGAGTCCATGAAATTGAGGGGGCGGAACGTCACCGCGTCCCGCACTTCGGGCGCGATGCGCACCAGGGCGGCACCGGGGTCACGGCTGCGCAAAAGATAGCGTTTGCGCAGCGGTAGGGGAATGGGATCGACCATTGCTTCCGGGTAGATGCCCGCCCGCGCCGTTTCCAGCACTTCGGTGCAGACATCGGTGCCGGTGATATGAAAGGCCATGGGGTGCCGCGCCGCGTAGTCGCTCAACACCATGGCAAGGGTATAGGGTTCCGGCCCGGACGAGCACCCCGCACTCCACACCCGCAACGGGCGTTGCACCCCGATTCCTTCCGCCATCAGGGCCGGGACCACATGGTGCGTCAGCACCTCGAAATGGGCGGCCTCGCGGAAGAAATCGGTCTTGTTGGTGGTGATGGCATCGATCAGATGGGTGAGTTCCGCCGGCAGCCAGTCGTGCAGATAGGTGCAATAGGTGCCAAACCCGTCCATGCCCAGTGTCCGCCGCAGACGCCGGTGCAGACGGCCTGCCACCAGGGCTTTTTTGGCGGGTGGCATGCGGATGCCGCTATGGCGCTCGATCGGCGTCGCGAGGCACTCGAACGCCTAATCGTCCAGAACGGAGGGTTCAGTCAGCGCATTCATGGTTTCTCCCAAACACCGCAAGAGGAGAGGGGGTGTGGGGGAGGGGCTGCCCTTCCCCATGATTGGTTTCATCCCGCATGGGGGGAAGGCGGGGTTTCTCCCAGGCTCCCTGGAGTGTGTTCTTCCGCCTCGTCCACCCGCAGGTCTTCCAGGGTGAACAGGCGATTGAGGTGCAAAACGATCACGAACCGCTCGTGCCTCCGGCCGATGCCCTGGATGATGTCGGAGCGCCAGCACAGGCCGATGTTGGGCGGCGGTTCGAGGGCCGTTGAGTCAAAGGCGGTCACCTCGTACACCCGGTCGGTCAGGGCGCCCAGCACGAGCGGGGTGCCCTCCACTAGCACTTCCAACACGAGGATGCGGTGGTGGGGTGTCAGGGCGAGGTCGGGCAACCCGAAGCGGGCGCGCAGGTCGATCACCGGCACGCCGTGGCCGCACACATCGACCATGCCGCGCAGGAACGGCGGCGCATAGGGAATGCGGGTGAACGGCAGTACGTCCAGCACCTCCCGCACCTGGATCACGGGGGCGGCGAACATCTCCTCCCCCAGGCCGAAGGTCAGATACGCGGTGTCGGCGACACGATCGTGGGGCGTCCTCATGACACGCCCTCCGGGCTGTTCGGATCGAAAATGGGTTCCAGGGCGAGCAGGGTGATGAGGGTTTCTCCCTCCCGTCCGATGGTGCGCACGAACGCCGACGGCCAGGGCAGGCCCAGGGCGGGCGCCTCCTCCAGGGTGGAAAGGGTGGTGACGCCGAACACCCGGTCGGCCACCACCGCCACCAGGGTGGGTTCCCCCCCCACCGGCACCTCCAGCACCACGAGCCGGGTGTCTGGCGTTGGCGGGCGCGGGGGCAGGGCGAGCTGGTTATGGAGATCGGCCACCGACACCACCTTGCCCCGCACGTTGACCAGCCCCCGCACGAACGCGGTGTCCTTGCCCTCTGGCAGCGCGGTGACCGGCAGCGGGTCCAGCACCTCCCGCACTTGACCGATGGGAAACGCGAACACCGCCTCGTTCAGCGCCAGGGTCAGCACGGCTGCCGTCGCGTCATGGGCCTCAATAGCGTTCGAAGGCGACATCGCCGGCTCCCTTGGTGTCATCCAGCTTCAGGGTGAAGCCCTTGGCCGGGGGGGGGTGTTTGGCGGCGGGCCGCGGGGGGCGGGGCGGGCCGGGGGATCGTCTGGGGAGGCGCTGCCCGCGGCCGCGGGACGCCCGCGCCTTCGGCCAGCTTGAAGAAGGCGATAGAGGTTTGCAACTGCTGGGCCTGCGTTGCCAGTTCCTCGGCGGTGGTGGACATTTCCTCCGATGCGCCGGCGTTCTGCTGTGTCACCTGGTCGAGTTGTTGGACGGCGGTGTTGATCTGGTCGGCGCCGATGGTCTGCTCGCGCGAGGCGGCGAAGATTTCCGCCACCAGGTCCGCGGTGCGCTGGATGTCAGGCACCAGTTTGGCGAGATTCTGGCCGGCTTCTTCCGAAGCGGTGACCGTTTGTCCGGACAGGGTGCCGATTTCGGCGGCGGCATTCTGGCTGCGTTCGGCGAGCTTGCGCACTTCCGAGGCCACCACCGCAAAGCCCTTGCCGTGCTCGCCCGCCCGTGCCGCCTCGATGGCGGCGTTCAAGGCCAGCAGATCGGTCTGGCGGGCGATTTCCTGGACGATGGCGATCTTTTCGACGATGGTTTTCATCGCCCGCACCGCCTTCACCACCGCCTCGCCGCTGGCCTGGGCGTCTTGCGCCGATCGGCGGGCGATTTTTTCGGTTTCGCTGGCATTGTCGGCGTTCTGTTTGATATTGGCCGCCATTTCCTCGGTGGCCGATGACGCCTCCTCGGTGGCCGAGGCCTGTTCGGATGCCCCTTGCGATAAGGTCTCCGCCACCGTCGCCAACTGCTGGCTGCCGACGGAAACATTCTCCGCCGCGCTGTTCACCTCCCTAACCACCTGGCGCAGGCGATCGACCATGCCGTTCAAGTGCCCGATCAGGGCGCCGATTTCGTCCTTGTGCGGATAGGCGAGGGTGCGGGTGAGATGGCTATCGGCGACCGTCTGCACGAAATCCCCCGCCAGTTCCAGCCCGCGATTGATCCCGCGTCCGATCAGAACACCTGCGATCAGGGCGATGACCGTGGCGACAGCGGCGGAAAGGACGCTGATCCACAGAATCAGCACCCCTCTTTTGTCGAAGACTGCGTCCGCCAGACGGGATTCGTCACTCAGGGACTGGGCGAACTGGTCATAAACGTGCACCACGATGTCCACTTGCCGATCGATCCGGTCGTCGATTTCCCGGATCCGGGGGGTAATGCCTTCGTCCGTCGCTCTCAACAGCGGCATCATTTCGTTCTCGAACAGGGCGACAATGGCCAGGAGCGCTGCCTTTCCTTCCTCGGCCAGCCTGGTTTCCTTGTCGGTGTCGGCCATGTTTTCGATATTCTTCGTAT
>WOUV01000077.1 GCA_009773045.1 Rhodospirillaceae bacterium
GTCATCCGGACATCCGCACGGTCATGCATGCCATTGCCATTGCGTTGCACAGCTATTGCTGGGAAGCCCCGTCAGACACTCATGATACGGCCATCCGGTCGGCGTTGTTGGACTTCGATACCCTTGTGGTTCAACTCCAATGAGTGCGACATCGCCCCATGACCGTGACATGCCCATGACCCGGCCGGACCAGTTGAATGCCTTGCGGGCGGAAATCGCCAAGCTTTATGATTATTTGCAACGGATAAAGCGCGAAATCGCCTTGATCAAGCATCCCCGATCGGAACTCGATCCCTTCACCAAGGTGGCCGATCAGTTGACGACCATCGTGGCTGCCACGGAAGAGGCCAGCAATATCATCATGGAATCCTCGGAGAGGATTTCAGGGGGTCGTTTCTAAACTGAGCGAAATGGTGCGTTATCCAGAGGTCCAGGGCCACTATGACCACATCACCAATGCCATCAATCGTATTTTCAAAGCCTGCGCGTTTCAGGATATCACCGGCCAGCGCATTTCCAAGATCATCAAGACCATGAATTTGATCGAAGGGACCATCGCCTCGCTGATTGTCATCGTTGGGGTGAATGATGTGATCCCGCTGCCTGTTTCCTCTGACGAACCGCTCAGGCAGGACAATGGCGTTGGTCTTTATGGCCCATCGGCGGCAGGGGAGGGGGCCGTGTCGCAAGCGGATATCGACAAGCTGTTTGATTAAGGGCTACCCTATCCGAATGCGATGACCCTGGTCTTATAGAGAGAAGGAACTTGCACGGCCACGGGGACTGATTGAACGTAACGCCCCTTGCATGCGGGGGGGTGATTCTGTCGGCGCCATGAACAGGAACCTCGATGACTCAGGAACAATTGAACGGTTCGCAAATTCTCCTTAGGGCGCTCGCCGATCAAGGGGCAGACGTCGTGTTCGGCTACCCGGGGGGAGTGGTCCTGCCGCTTTATGACGAACTGTTCAAGCAAAATGCCGTCCGCCACGTGCTGGTGCGGCATGAACAAGGGGCGGTGCATGCCGCCGAAGGCTATGCCCGTTCCACCGGCAAGGTGGGGGTGGTTCTGGTGACATCCGGCCCCGGGGCCACCAATACCGTGACCGGTTTGACCGATGCCTTGCTGGACTCAACCCCGCTCGTCTGTCTGACCGGCCAGGTGCCCACGAGTCTGATCGGCAATGATGCGTTCCAGGAAGCCGATACCACCGGCATCACGCGCTCCTGCACGAAGCACAACTATCTTGTCAAGGATGTCACCCAGCTTGCCCGAACCTTGCACGAAGCCTTTCATGTGGCCCGCAGCGGGCGACCCGGACCGGTCCTGGTGGACCTGCCAAAAGATGTGCTGACCGCTGTTGGCCCCTATTTGTCCCCGCAGGCGGTGCGCCATAAATCCTATCACCCCCGAGTCCGGGGCGATGCCTCGGCCATCACGGAAACGGTGCGTCTGATGGCGCAGGCGCGCCGGCCCCTGTTCTATGGCGGGGGGGGAATCATCAATTCCGGGCCGCAGGCGGCGGAGCGGCTGACCCAGCTTGTCCATGCCACGGGCTTTCCGATCACCCTCACGCTCATGGGGCTTGGCGCGGTGCCGGCGCACGATCCCCATTTCCTGGGCATGGTCGGCATGCATGGCACCTATGAAGCCAACATGGCGATGCACGACTGCGACCTGATGCTGTGCATCGGCGCGCGGTTCGATGACCGGGTGACCGGCAAGGTCTCGGCGTTTTCGCCCCATTCGCGGAAGGTGCATGTCGATATCGACCCATCTTCCATCAATAAGAATGTCATGGTGGATATTCCCATCATCGGTGATGTGGGCACGGTGTTGGAGGACATGATGCAGGCGTGGCGGGCGCTGGCGCCACGGCCGGACCGCGCGCTTCTGAACCCGTGGTGGAACGTGATCGAGGAATGGCGCGCCCGTCAGTGCCTGAAGTTCGAGGAGACCGACCGGGTGATCAAACCGCAACGGGTCATCCGCAGCCTGTACGAGGCCACCCGGGGGCGCGATGTCTATGTGTGCACCGAAGTGGGCCAGCATCAAATGTGGGCCGCCCAGCACTTCGGCTTTGATGAGCCGCGGCGGTGGATGACCTCCGGGGGCCTTGGCACCATGGGCTTCGGCTTGCCGGCGGCCATCGGCGCGCAGATGGCCCATCCCGATTCGCTGGTGATCGACATCGCCGGCGAGGCGTCGATCATGATGAACATCCAGGAAATGGCCACCGCCGTTCAACACCGCCTGCCGGTCAAGGTGTTCATCATCAACAACCGCTACATGGGCATGGTCCGGCAGTGGCAGGAGTTGTTGTATGGCGGGCGGTATTCGGAAAGCTATTCCGCGACCCTGCCCGATTTCGTCAAGCTTGCCGAGGCATTCGGTTGGACGGGGTTCAAGGTGGAAAAGGCCGATGCTCTGGACGCGGTGCTCAAGACCGCTCTTGACGCCCCTGGCCCGGTTATTGTTGATGTCGTCGTGGATTCTTCGGAAAACTGCTTTCCCATGATTCCCGCCGGGGCGGCCCACAACGAAATCCTTTTGGGACCTGCCGATGAAACCGGTCGGGAGCCGGGCAACGAGGAAGGCATGGTGTTGATTTGAAAAGGGCGCTTCTCAAAACCCTTCCCCGGGGGAGGGTTTGGGAAGGGGGGGTGTTCGATTCTGGACGCAAAGGTTTGTGCACCAACAGATGGAAATTCGCCCATCGTGAGGCCTCCAATCCCCTCCATCCCTCCCCATCACGGGGGGAGAAAAAGGTTTTTGGAAGCGCATCAAACACCCCGCGCGCCCGTTTCTGGACGATGCATGAGAAATTGTTTCGGAATGGCTGAAAATGACAACGACACTAAGGCAGGAAACGCGACATACCATCTCCGTTCTGGTGGATAACGAGGCTGGCGTGCTCGCCCGGGTGATCGGCCTGTTTTCCGGGCGCGGCTACAACATCGAAAGCCTGACCGTGGCGGAAGTGGACCTGCGCGAAAAGCTTTCGCGCATCACCATCGTCACCATCGGAACGCCGATGATCATCGAACAGATCAAGGCGCAATTGGGGCGGTTGGTGCCGGTGCAGAAGGTCTCCGATCTGACCGCCGAAGGTCCCCATGTCGAGCGCGAGTTGGCCTTGATCAAGGTGAAGGGGGTGGGGGAAACCCGGCGGGAGGCCTTGCAAATCGCCGATATCTTCCGCGCGCGGGTCGTGGACAGCACCCATGAATCGTTCGTGTTCGAGATTGTTGGGAATACCGGCAAGCTTGACGCCTTCATCACCCTGATGGAGCCGCTCGGGCTTATCGAGATTTCACGCACGGGCGTGGTGGCCATCGCCCGCGGCAGCCAGCCCTTGTGAGCATTGCGGGGGGAAAGGATCAAGGACCATGCGTGTTTATTATGATCGTGATGCCAATGTGACTATGATCAAGGGCCGGAAAGTGGCCGTTGTCGGCTATGGCAGCCAGGGGCACGCCCATGCCCTCAATCTGCGGGATTCCGGCGTGGCGGAGGTGGCGGTGGCGCTTCGCCCGGGTTCGGCCTCCGCCAGGAAGGCCGAGGCCGAGAGCCTTACCCTGCTCAGCCCCGCCGACGCCGCGCGGTGGGCCGACGTGATGATGGTTCTAGCGCCCGATGAAGTGCAGGCCGAACTGTATCAGCGCGACCTCGCGCCCCATTTGCGCGAGGGCGCGGCGCTGGCCTTTGCCCATGGTCTCAACATCCATTTCAGGCTGATCGAACCGCGTCCCGATCTGGACGTGTTCATGGTCGCCCCCAAAGGTCCCGGCCATACCGTGCGGGCCGAGTATCTGAAAGGGGGAGGCGTTCCGTGTTTGGTGGCGGTGGCGCAGAATGCGTCCGGCACGGCCATGGACCTTGCCCTCTCCTATGCCTCGGCCATCGGCGGCGGGCGTTCCGGCGTCATCGAAACGACGTTCCGCGAGGAATGCGAAACCGACCTGTTCGGCGAACAAGCGGTTTTGTGCGGTGGCCTGACCAGCCTGATCCGTGCCGGATTCGAAACCCTGGTGGAGGCCGGCTATGCGCCCGAGATGGCCTATTTCGAATGCGTGCACGAGGTGAAGCTGATCGTTGACCTGATCTATGAAGGGGGTCTTGCCAATATGCGCTATTCGGTGTCCAATACCGCCGAATATGGCGATTACCTCTCCGGTCCGCGCGTGGTGCCGCCCGAGAAGACCAAAAAGGTGATGCGTCAGGTTCTGGAAGACATCCAATCAGGCCGTTTCGTCCATGACTGGATGACGGAATGTCGGGTCGGCCAGCCCTTGTTCAAAGCCCAGCGCCGCCGCTGGGCCGAGCATTCCATCGAGGAGGTTGGCAACCGCCTGCGGGGCATGATGCCCTGGATCGGCGCCGGCCGGCTGGTGGACAAGAACAAGAACTAATCCTGAAATCCCCACTGACGCTCCGCCGCACGCACCGGGGAGCGTCAGTGGGGGGGGCAGTCGGATCCCTGCGGCTGTTCTGCGAGAAAACCGCTTTCATCTGACGGGGCTATGGTATAATTTTTTGTCCCGTGCTTTTCCGTGGCGCACTGATCCCGAATCGAACCATGAAACTGACCATCGAACGTTCCATTCTTCTGAAAGCCTTGGGCCACGTTCAGGGCGTGGTCGAAAAGCGGACCACGATCCCGATTCTCGCCAATATCCGTCTGGATGTCGGATCCCACGGATTGAGGCTTCAGGCCACCGATATCGACCTTGAAATCGCGGAAACCGTGCCCTGCGATCCGATCGAACCGGGCAGCACGACGGCGCCGGCCCATACGCTGTATGATATCGTCCGCAGGCTGCCCGAAGGTTCCGACGTGCACCTTGAATATCCCTCCAAGGAGGAACGGCTGATCTTGCGCTCCGGCCGGTCGCGGTTCGTGCTGCAATGCCTGCCGGTGGAAGATTTCCCCGTCATGAGTGTCGGGGATTTGGCCTTCTCTTTCCAATTGAGAAGCGCTGATCTGCGCAATTTGATGGAACGGACCCGGTTTGCCATGTCGACCGAGGAAACCCGTTATTATCTGAACGGCCTGTATCTCCACGCCGTCCGCGAGCAAAATGTTGAGATTTTGCGCACCGTTGCCACTGATGGCCACAGGCTGGCGCGGATGGAGGTGCCGTTGCCCGAGGGCGCTGCCGGCATGCCGGGCATTATCGTTCCCCGCAAAACCATTGAGGAGATGCGCCCTCTGGTCGAGGAAACTACAAATGGCATAACCCTGTCGTTGTCGGAGACCAAAATTCGTTTCGCGTTCGACGAAACCGTTCTGGTCTCGAAACTGATCGATGGCACCTTTCCCGATTACGAGCGGGTGATTCCTCAAGGCAACGACAAGGTGATGGAAGTCAATGCCAAAATGCTTGCCGATGCGGTGAACCGGGTTTCGGCGGTCATGACCACCGACAAGGCGCGCGCCGTCAAGCTTGACCTCACGAAAGGCAACCTTGCGCTGTCGGCCTCCAACACCACAACGGCCGATAACGCCGAGGATGCGCTGGAAGCGTCGTATGATTCCACTCCCCTGTCGATTGGATTCAACAGCCGCTATCTGCTCGATGTTCTGGGGCAGATGACGGGCGAGACGGTGCGCTTTATTCTGCTCGATCCCTCCTCCCCAACGGTGGTGCGCGATGCCGCCGACGGATCGGCCCTTTACGTTCTGATGCCCATGCGGGTGTGACCGGCCCACACGGCCCGACACCAAAGGAAAAAGGACACGACATGCAAAACACTGCGCCCGGAAGCGTGGTGCGGTTGGTGCTGACCGATTTCCGCAACTATCCCCATTTGCACCTTGCCGTTGACGCGCGGCCCGTCGTGTTGACCGGGGCCAATGGCGCGGGCAAGACCAATCTGGTCGAGGCGGTGTCGTTCCTGACCCCCGGTCGCGGCCTGCGGCGGGCACGGTTGCCGGACGTGACCCGCCGCCAGGGCGCCGGGGAGGACACCGGTTGGGCGGTGGCGGCAACGCTTTCAACCCCGACCGGCCCGGTGGAGGTGGGAACAGGCCTTGTCCCCGGGGTTGAGCGGCGCGTGGTCCGGATCGACGGGGCCTCTGCCCGTGGTCCGGCGGCGCTGGCCGCGGTGACCGCGGTGGTGTGGTTGACCCCGGCCATGGACCGTTTGTTCGTCGACTCCGCATCGGCGCGCCGGCGCTTTTTGGACCGTCTGGTGTTCGCCTTCGATCCGGCCCATGCCGGACGTGTCGCGGCCTATGAACACGCCATGCGTGAGCGGAGCCGGTTGCTGCGGGAGGGGCGGCCCGATCCGGCCTGGCTTGCCGCCCTGGAAAACGTCATGGCCGAACGCGGCGTGGCCGTGGCGGCGGCGCGGCGGGAAATGGTGATGCGGCTCGCGCATGCCTGTGCGGAGGATAACGGACCGTTTCCCCAGGCGGTCCCGTCCCTGGTTGGCGCGGTAGAGACGTGGCTTGAAACCCTGCCGGCGGCAGAGGCCGCACAGCGTCTGCGTAAGAACCTAGTGGCGGGCCGTCGGTTGGATACCCAAACGGGTGGTGCCGCCGAAGGTCCACACCGCAGCGACCTTGTGGTCTGGCATGGCCCCCGCAACCGGCCCGCACCCCAGTGCTCAACCGGGGAACAGAAGGCCCTGCTGATTGCCCTGGTGCTGGCTCAGGCGCGTACCCAAACCACACTGCGCGGTTTCGCGCCCCTGTTGCTGCTGGACGAAGTGGTGGCCCATCTCGATGCGGTGCGCCGGCGGGCCTTGTTCGATGCCGTGTGCGCCGTGGGAAGCCAGGCCTGGCTCACGGGGACCGATCAGGCCCTGTTCGCTGGATTTGGCTCCCGTGCACAATTCCTTGTCGTCGATCATGGCACTGTCGCGCCTGTAGAATGATTTCAGGCCGCTCCGCGAGTCCGCGAGGATGGACATCCCCGCGGAGCGGTCACTCCATCATCCCAAGCATCCGCGGCAGCCAAAGGGAGATCTGGGGCACGTAGGTGACAAGACCAAGGAAGACGAGCATGGCAGCCAGCCAGGGCATGACCGCCCGTGAGAGAGCCGACACGCCAAGGCCGCTGACGCCACTGGCGACGTAAAGGTTAAGCCCGACGGGGGGAGTCACCATGCCGATTTCCATGTTGATGGTCATCAGAATGCCAAAGTGAATCGGATCGATGCCCAGTTTGCCAAGAATGGGAAATGTCAGGGGCGCCAGAATGAGGATGATCGATGAAGGCTCCATGACACAGCCGGCGATCAGAAGAAGCAGATTGATGCCAAGAAGAAAAACCCAGGCAGATAAATCCCGGTGAATGAACCATTCGGCGATCGTCTGGGGAATGTTTTCATAGGTGAGAAGAAAAGAAAACAGTATGGCATTGGTAATGATATAAAGCAGCATTGCGCTCATGTTGGCCGAGTCGAGCAAAACCTTCGGGACCTGAACGAGCCGCAGATCCTTGTAAACGAATACGGAGATGACGAAGGCATAGACGGCGCTCATGGCCGCCGCTTCGGTTGGCGTGAAGAGTCCCGAATAAATTCCCCCGATCACGAGAACGATCAGCATCAGTCCCCACACACTCGCCCCAAACGAACGGGCGACTTCGGCAAGACTGGCTCGTGGTAACCGTGGATACCCGTTGCGTCGCGCCAGGACCCATGTGGTCAGACCAAGCATGAAGGCCAGAAGAAGTCCCGGCATGACCCCGGCGACGAACAGCTTGCCAACGGAAGTGTTGGTCGATACGGCATACATGACCATGACGATCGACGGTGGAATGAGGATTCCCAGTGCTCCGGAACTGCTGATGACGCCGGCCCCGAACGGCCGCGGAAACCCCTGTCGGACCATGGCGGGAAGGAGAATCGAGCCGATGGCCACGACCGTGGCCGGACTTGAGCCGGAAACGGCGGCAAACAACGCGCAGGCCACGACGCCCCCCAGGGCCAGTCCCCCGTGCCAATGACCGACCAGAGTCGTCGCGAACGTAATCATGCGTTGCGCCACCCCGCCGTGCGTCAGAAAATTGCCGGCGAGAATGAAAAAAGGGATGGCCATGATCTCAAATTTCTCAAGTCCCGTGAACAGCTTGAGCGCGACACTTTCAATGGGCACCGAGGTCATGGTGAACAGATAGGTCAGAACGGTCAGCCCCAGCGAGATCGAAATGGGCATTCCCGTCAGCAGAAGGGCAAACTAAAGGCCAAAGATGATGACCGCACTCATTGTCGATGCGTTCCCTGACCATCTATCAGTTTAGCGCAATGGGTTGTTGACGGCAGGAATCTGCGTGTGATTCAAGGGGTCTAGCTTTGATGGAAGGGGGACTCAAATCG
>WOUV01000078.1 GCA_009773045.1 Rhodospirillaceae bacterium
TCCGGACGACGGGTGCGCCGGCCCGCCCGCACCTTGGCCGTTGCCGACCACAACGTGCCGACACTGGACCGGATACACGGAATCACCGATCCGGAATCCCGTCTTCAGGTGGAAACTCTGGAAGCCAACTGCCGCGATTTCAACATCGAGTATCTGCCCATGGATGACATCCGTCAGGGAGTGGTGCACATCGTCGGGCCGGAGCAGGGATTCACGGTACCGGGAGCCACCATCGTTTGCGGTGATTCACATACCTCGACTCACGGGGCCTTCGGGGCGCTGGCCTTTGGCATCGGCACGTCGGAGGTTGAACACGTCCTTGCAACCCAGACGCTCGTGCAACGACCCGCGAAGAATATGCGGGTGACCGTGGAAGGCATTTCCGGTCCGGGCATCGCCGCCAAGGACGTCGCGCTCGCCATCATCGGTCGTCTGGGCACCGCCGGCGGCACCGGCCATGTCATCGAGTATGCCGGTACGGCCATTGCGGCCCTGTCGATGGAAGAGCGGATGACCGTGTGCAACATGACCATCGAGGCCGGAGCGCGAGCCGGCCTGATCGCTCCCGATGACACCACGTTTGCCTATCTCGCGGGCCGTCCACGGACGCCCAAAGGAGGGGCCTTTGAACAGGCGCTGGCCCATTGGCGGACGCTTCGCACCGACCCGGAAGCGCATTTCAATTCGGAAATCACTCTGGATGCGGGCGTCCTTGCCCCCCAGGTGACCTGGGGCACCAGCCCCGAGGATGTGGTCCCGATCACCGGCTGGGTGCCCGATCCCGCCACGATCCCCGATGACAGCAAGCGTCGGGCCATGATGCGGGCGCTGGCCTATATGGGACTGACGCCGGGAACGTCGATGACGGACATTCCGATCGACTGCGTTTTCATCGGCAGCTGCACCAATGGCCGGATCGAGGATCTGCGGGCCGCCGCCGCCATCGCCCAGGGACGCACGGTGGCGCCGGGGGTGAAGGCCATGGTGGTTCCCGGCTCCGGACTGGTCAAGGCCGAGGCCGAGGCCGAGGGTCTTGACAAAATTTTCACCGCAGCCGGCTTCAGTTGGCGCGAGCCGGGATGTTCCATGTGCCTTGCCATGAATGCCGATCGACTGGAGCCGGGGGAACGTTGTGCATCGACCTCGAATCGCAACTTCGAAGGGCGTCAGGGCCGCGAGGGACGGACTCACCTGATGAGTCCCGCCATGGCCGCCGCTGCCGCCGTCATGGGGCATCTTGTCGATATCCGCGCGCTTTGACGTTTTGAATCACTGCAGGTTGACGTCTGTTGAACATCCTGAAATCCGCATTAGATGTTTCCATTCGTGCAAAGGGGTGGTATACCCTAAAGAATCTGATGTCCGGCATGGCGGAGACGGTCATTTTTTGCGCCGGAGCAGGACACTTTCACGAAAGATCAGGCTTTTTTGCGTTCCACGGGGGAGAGGCATCCCGTCCGAAGCAAGGAGGAGTGAACCGCGAAATACTAAAAACGCATTGGAAATTTTGGCAGAAATGGTATAAACAGGAACAGATGTCATGCAAAAATTCACTGTTCTGACCGGTGTGGCGGCGCCTTTGCCCATGATCAATGTCGATACCGACAGGATCATCCCCAAGCAATTTCTCAAAACCATCAAGCGTAGCGGTTTGGGACGGAGTTTGTTTCACGAACAGCGTTACGACGAAAACGGGTGCGAAAATCCAGAATTTATTTTAAATCATTCGGCTTACCGTCAGGCGTCTATTCTTGTAACCGGCGCTAATTTCGGCTGCGGCTCGTCTCGCGAGCATGCCGTGTGGGCGCTTGTAGATTTTGGCATCCGGTGTCTTGTCGCGCCCAGCTACGCCGATATATTTTTTAATAACTGTTTCAAAAACGGTATCCTGCCCATCATCCTGCCACAGGAACATGTGGACAAACTGATGGACGAAGCCGGTCGAGGCGCGAATGCCGTGATAACCATTGATCTGGAATGTCAGAACATTCGTACCTCCGACGGAATAATCCTTTTGTTTGAAATCGACCCCTTCCACAAACGGTGTCTGCTGGAAGGATTTGACGATATTGGCCTGACCCTGACCCGGGAGGACAAAATCGCGTCATACGAAGAAAGGCAGAGTCATGCGCAACAATGGTTGTGATCATGTCGGGAAATAGGGTACCTTACATGTATGGCGAGGGATGCTAATGGACCTGGAGACAAGGTGAGGTATTATGAATAAACTTCTTGTTTTGTCGGGCGATGGCATTGGTCCCGAGGTGATGGCCCAGGTTATGCGCGTGGTCGATTGGTTGGCCCGCAAGGGACGCGTCCAGTTTGACGTCAAAGAAGGCCTGGTTGGTGGTTGTTCCTGCGACGCCCATAGCGGTGTCCCCCTGACCGATGAAACCCTGGCCGATGCCATGGCCGCCGATGCGGTTTTGCTGGGTGCCGTCGGCGGTCCCAAGTGGGACCATCTGCCGTTTGAAAGAAAACCTGAACAGGGACTCTTGCGCTTGCGCAAGATGATGGACCTGTTTGCCAATCTGCGTCCGGCCATCGTGTTCGATGCCCTGGCTGATGCGTCCACGTTAAAGCTTGACGTGGTCAAGGGATTGGATCTCGTGATCGTGCGAGAACTGACGGGAGGGATCTATTTCGGCGAACCCCGCGGCATCGAGATTCTGGCCGACGGAAGCCGCCGCGGCCGCAACACCCACGTTTACACCACGGCAGAGATCAGACGAGTGGCAAAGGTTGCGTTCGATCTGGCCTTGAAGCGCAACAAAAAAGTCTGTTCGGTCGACAAGGCTAACGTGATGGAAGCCGGTGTCCTGTGGCGGGAGGAAGTTACCCGGTTGTGGGAGGAAGAATACAAGGATCAGGGCGTTGTGCTGACGCATATGTATGCTGATAATTGCATTATGCAGCTCGTCCGCGCCCCGAAACAGTTCGATGTCATCGTGACGGACAATCTGTTCGGGGATTTGTTGTCCGATTGCGCCGCCACCCTCACCGGGTCCCTTGGCATGCTGCCATCGGCCAGTCTGGGGGCACCAGACGAAAACGGGCGCCGCCGCGCCCTGTACGAACCGGTGCACGGATCGGCACCGGATATCGCCGGCAAGGACATCGCCAACCCCCTTGCCACCCTGCTGTCATTCTCGATGATGCTGCGCCATTCGTTCGAGCGGACGGACGATGCCGATCTGATCGACCGGGCGGTCCAGCAGGTTCTGAATGGCGGTCTGCGCACGGCTGATATCATGCAGTCCAACAAGGCCAAGGTCTCGACCATGGTCATGGGGGACGTCATCTTGCGTGAACTGGACAAACTGGTCGGGTGAGCGTTCCGTAATCGAAAGGATGGGGGGGAAGGTCGCGCCTTCCCCCCCGTCTTGCTTGACGTGGCATACCATAAGGAAAAAAGAATGACGGGCACGATTGGCATGACGGTCAAGGGCATGGCGGCGGGCGGTGCGTTGCCAACGGCCCTGTGTACGGCAAAAGGAATTCGGGTATTCCGTCCTGCTGGGGGCCGGAGCATGGGGAATGGTTCTACTGGCCGGCACCGTGATCGCCGCCACGTATGATTACGTCGTGCGCAAAGACGCTTCCCCGGTTCGGATCCCTGATCTCAAACATCTGCTTTCAACCATGACCGCCGCCATCAAATCCGGGTAAGAAGAACACGAACCAAAGTGTGGGGGAGGCGAGGCCTTCCCCACGCCCCCTCGGTTCGTGTTCTTTTCTTATTTCAAGGAAGTTTCCCCCTCCAGAGTGGCGAGCACGGTTTCCAGCAAGGCCGGATTCACGGGGCGGCGGGTGGCCAAAGCCAGAGAATCGGCCGCCGCCACCACACCGCGGGCCGTGGCAAATGAACGTTCCATACGCCGCAAAAGGTACACAAGACATTCCTCCCCGACACGAATCTGACGGTCGGCGAACATTTTCACCAGCACCGCGGCCATCAAGGCATCATCCGGCTCGGCAATGGCGACAGAGGGTTGGGCGTTCAGGCGGGAGCACAGATCGGGCAGACGCAAAGACCACCGGGCCGGCGGACCGCCCGCCGTCAGCAACAAGGGGACGTGTGATTCCCGCGCTAAGTTGAACAGATGCAACAGCGCCGTCTCATCGCCACTGCGATCGGCATTTTCCACCGCCACCGGTCTTTCCCGCATCACGAGAGATGGCGGTTGATCGGCGGTCAAACGGGCGCCATCAACGACCACCGCACCGTTGCGGGCGGCAAAAACCTGTACAAGGTGACTTTTGCCACATCCTGCCGGCCCATGCAGAATCAAGGCCGGTTGTGGCCAGTCGGGCCAGCGGTCGATCCAGGCAACCGCGGCGCGGTTGCTGTCGGCCACCAGAAAATCATCCCGCCCCAGCGCCGGACGATGCCCCAGATCCAAAGTGAACTGACGGGGGGGGGGTCTTTCAGGCATCGTCACCGCCGACCAGGGCTGCCCGACCCCATACCCAGCCATAGGCCACGGCAGACAGAACGACGGTGCCACTGACAAAACCGATCATGAGATCCAGCGCCTTTTCTATATCCATATCGAATCCATGTCCGCCCAGAACCATACTGGCCAGCACGATCTGTCCCAGAGTGTTCACCTTGCTGATCAGCAAAGGCCGCATGACCAGATGACCGATGGCAAGTTCATACAGCACGGCACCGCCAACGATCACAATATCCCGGAACACGACCAGAATGACCAGCCAGCGGGGCAGATGATCGGCAAAGCCCAAAGAAACATACACCCCGACCAATAAAGCCTTGTCGGCCAGGGGGTCGAGATACCCCCCGATGCGCGTACAGGCGTTGAACAGCTTGGCAATGGCCCCATCGACCGCATCGGTCAGTGCCGCGGCGGCAAACAACCAGAACGCAGTTGCCATCATGTTTTCGCCGATCAGCCACACCGCCACCGGTGTCGCCAGCAACCGAAGCAGCGTCAGGCAGTTGGGAATGACTTTGACGCTCATGGGCTTGATCACGGCACGCCCGGGGTTGCCGGCGCGGCAAGGGTACGGACCAGACGACGGACCGGCCCCTGCCCTTCAAGCTGCAATCCCTGCTGGGCAAGGGCGGTCATCAGCCCGGTCTCGTCGCCGACGTAGCGCACGTGAATCTGCACCAGCGCGCGTGTCAAGGCCTGTAGATCCATACGAACGATCAGACGGATGCGGCCCAGGGCGCGCTTGGTCTCAAGCCATTCGGCCAGGGAACCGACCGGGAGCATAACGATCAGATCCTGTCCCGTGCCCTGTTCTTCGATCCTGGCGAGGAGGGTGCCCTGCTGACGCCAGTCCGCTTCCAGCCGGCTTGTCACGGCCTGAGCCGCCTTGTCGAGGACAGCGGCCATGGTATCGCCGGACGTCCCCACGATGCGATCACTCAACGGCGGGACCAGACCGCCCGGCCGCACGATCCGCACATCCACCACGGGAGCCTCCTGGAGGCCACCACTGTCATAGGTCATCACGATGGCCTGGACAACGCGGACCTGTTCGGCGCGCAGGCGGCGGGCCATGGCTTCCAGGGCAACGACGTCCGCCGTTGCGGCCTGCTCGTATGACAGGGTGTTCTGGTCCACAGGATCGCCGGGGGGAACGATCACGGTCAGCAGTGCGCTTGCTCCCCCGTTCTGACGCTGCCAGGCTGCCCGCCAGGGGTTGTCTTCTTCCCACAAACGCCAAGCGGCGGAAGGAGAATCCTGGAACAGCGGAATGACCAGGATTGGACGGGCCGGCGGCTCGACATAGGACACGCCCAGTGTTTTCAGATAGGCGCGGACCGCCGCCGGCCTGAAATGCACGGACAGCCGGGCCACGTAGCGGGTGGTGGCGCTTTTTTCGTCCTCCACCGCCACCTCGCGCACCAGTTTGCGGAGGGTCTGTTCCTCCACTGCTCCCGGCAACACGCCATGGTCGGCGGGCACGACCAACCGTTCCAGCAGTCGGCGCAAGGCCTTGGACTCGGCCTCGGCAAAGGCGCGCAGGCGGGCCTCGGTCGGGGAAGCCGCCGTAACGTCGACGGAAAGCTCGCCAACGGCAAAACTTTTCCGTTCCATGGCCTGTACGGGAAAGACAACGCGGACTGTCAGCAGGAGGGCCGCCAAAAGGACGGCGCCACGCCTTGGCGGACGGATCACAGGAAACGAGAGAGCCATTGCAAACCCAACCAGATGAAGTATGTTTAATCATGAAGGACGACGGTATGCACTTTAGCAGACGAGGACGCCATTTCCACCCCTTCCAGCACGCCCCCCCCCGCCACGGACGCACGCAGTTACCGGGAGGCCGGGGTGGACATCGACGCCGGCAATGCCCTGGTGCATCTTCTCAAACCTTTGGCCGGCAGCACGCGACGGACCGGAACGACCGCCGCTTTGGGCGGGTTCGGCGCCGTGTTCGATCTCAAGGCCACCGGTTACCGCGATCCGATTCTGGTGGCGACAACCGATGGCGTCGGCACCAAGCTGAAGATCGCCATCGCGACCGGCCACCATGACTCGATCGGGATCGATCTTGTGGCCATGTCGGTCAACGACCTGGTGGTGCAAGGGGCCGAGCCTTTGTTCTTCCTCGACTATTTCGCCGCGGGCCGGCTTGATGTGAACGTCACCGCAACGGTGATCGCCGGCATCGCCGAAGGATGCCGGCAGGCCGGCTGCGCCCTGGTCGGCGGCGAAACGGCCGAAATGCCCGGCATGTATACCGAAGGCGACTACGATCTTGCCGGTTTCGCGGTGGGAGCGGTCGAGCGCACGGCCGTGGTGACGGGAAAATCGGTCATCCCCGGCGACATCGTGCTGGGGCTTGCCTCAAGCGGCCTGCATGCCAACGGCTATTCCCTGGTGCGGCGCCTTGTGGCCGAGGCGGGGCTGTCTTACGAAGGCCCGGCGCCGTTTGCCCCCGACTCCTCCCTGGGGGAGGCGTTGCTGACACCAACCCACATTTATGTCACGCCGTGCCTGGCCCTGGTCCGGGCGGGGTTGGCCAAGGCTTTCGCGCACATCACGGGGGGGGGCCTGCTTGAAAACATTCCGCGCGTCCTGCCACAAGCCTGTGGGGTGGTGCTGGATGCGGCGGCCTGGCCCATACCGCCGGTCTTCCGTTGGCTGAGTGAACGGGTCTCTTTGCCCGAAATGGCGCGGACCTTCAATTGCGGCATTGGCATGATGGCCGTGGTCTCCGCCGCCGATGCCGAACGGGCGGCGCTCGTGCTGGGGGCCTCCGCGCGTCCCATAGGGGTGGTGGTCGCCCGCAAGAACAAAGAAAACGACCCCGTCGTGACCATTACCAGCATGGATGCGGCATGGCGCGCGTAAGGGTTGCTGTCCTGATTTCCGGGCGGGGATCAAATTTGCAGGCGCTGATCCGCGCGGCAGCCGGGTTCGATTTTCCGGCGGAAGTCGTGCAGGTGGTTTCCGATACGCCGGAGGCACCGGGGTTGGCGCATGGTCTTGACGCGGGCATTCCGATCAAGGTTGTCAATCGTCGCGATCATGCCAACCGGGCAGTGTTCGAGGCGGCCCTTGATCCCTGCCTGCGGGAGGCCGGGGCCGAGTGGGTGTGTCTCGCCGGATTCATGCAGGTGTTGACGGCAGATTTCATCGCGGCGTGGCCGGATCGGATTCTCAACATCCATCCTTCTTTGTTGCCGGCGTTCAAGGGGCTGCACACCCACGAACGGGTTCTGGCCGCCGGCGTGCGGTTTACCGGCTGTACCGTTCATGTCGTCCGCCCGGCGGTGGACGATGGCCCCATTGTCGCCCAGGCGGCGGTGCCCGTTCTGCCCGGTGACACGGTTGATATCCTGGCGGCGCGGGTTCTTGAGGCCGAGCACCGGCTGTATCCTTCGGCCCTGCACTTGGTGGCAACGGGCAAGGCCCGCGTCATTGGGGAACGGGTGGAGGTTGACCGGAACATTTTTGCCTCCCCCCCTGCCCTTTTCAATCCCGGCCTTTTCAACCCGGAATGACAGTCTTCAACCCGGAATGACCGGCCACCAAGGCCGAGGGGGCCGCCGCGCGAGCGGCATAGCCAAGGCCAGCATCGCCGCCCTTGTCGCGCTTTTGTCACGTCACGTCCGTGCCGACCAGGGAACGCCTCCATCCCCCTCCTTCACTGCCAGCCGTAACGGCGGATATAGAGGCCCTTCATGGCCTGCGTCACTCCCATGTAGGCCAAAAGGATCATCGGCAGGAACACGAAGTACAACGGCGGCAAGGCCTGGAGCTTGAAAGACTGTGCCAGCGATCCCATCGGAATGAAGATGCCAAGGACCATGATGACAGCGGTCATCACCAAAAGCGGCGT
>WOUV01000079.1 GCA_009773045.1 Rhodospirillaceae bacterium
CGATTTGAGTCCCCCTTCCATCAAAGCTAGACCCCTTGAATCACACGCAGATTCCTGCCGTCAACAACCCATTGCGCTAAACTGATAGATGGTCAGCCGGTTGGTGCCAGCGGATCCCAAACCGTGACCGACCATGGGTCCTATCGTCGGGAGGCGGGAGGGGGGGTGATCTCGAAACACTTGGGCCGGTCGGGCCGATAGCGCACCACGTATGCTTTTTCAAAGCCACGCATGACTTCCAGCAGATTCTTGCGCCGGTTCACGGCCGTCAGAAGCTGGGCCGGTGAAATGTCAAACGCCGGCGCAGATTTGGCACCCGGAGGGCGGTTGGCGCGATTGATAAAATCGGTCAAATTGGTCAATTCGATCACATCGGCCACGGCAAACAATAAGGTCATGGTTAGAATGGGGGTTTTGTCGGTCATCACTGTCAGCGAGACCGAGCGTTTGCTGCCGGCGTTCCGTTCCAGAACGGCGCACTTGGCGTTATCCTTGGATTCGGTCAACACCACGGCGGTCTGGGTTTCATGGCGCACCGAACGGCCCGGGGTCATCCTGTCCACGGCCTCGCGAACGATGGCATCCGACAGTTCTCCTCCCCTCGCGACTTTCTCGATGGCATCGATTCTCTCTCCCATGGCCAGATCCTGTTCTGGCTTCGATGGGAGTCCGGAAGCCTTCCTGGCCGATGGTATCGAAATACGGCAGACCGTTGATGTGCGCCGAGACCCAGTTGGGGCCAAGATTAAGTATCCTCGTAAGGTGAGGCCACGCGCTGCCAGGCCGCAAGAAAATCGGGCGGGGTTGGTTCGCGGAAAACGACTTCGTTTCGCAGAAAGGCTTGCATCAGGATGGCCGTCATCCGCACGGTTCCCGCAAGCGTGTGGTCGCGTACCGCAACGGATTCAACGATGCCTCCCTTCGACAAAACGAAGGTCATGCGATTGCTGCGAATCTCCAGCGGTTCATCGCTAATCAGAGTCTTGTCGCGTGAAAATATAAGATTCATTGCCACAGCCGAAACCACGCCCGTTTACCACATGGGATGCGCACTATACCCGATTCCAACGCCGGTCAAGAACACGTCATGAAGATTCACGAGACGATTTTTACAATTATAAGAGAAATAGTCCTGCGCATTACGCAATCCTTAATGGAAGATGCTCCTTATGGAGAATTCGGAGGCACGTTCATGACAGACGATCAAAACGACACTTGGCCGGTTGCCATTGTACTGGGGGCCCATGTCCATCCTGACGGCACCCCCAGTCCGGCCCTCTGTCGCCGCATCGCGCACGCGGTAGGGCTTTACAGAACGGGCAAGGTTTCTCGCATCATCGTCAGCGGCGGCCCTGTCACCCATCCCCTCAGCGAGGCCCGGATCATGGCACGCCTGGCCATGGCGGACGGTGTTCCGGCATCGGCCCTTCTTCTTGAACCTTACGCCCGCACGACATTGGATAATGCCATATTCTCGCTCGCCCTCATGCAACACCATGACATCGATTGCGCCCTTGTAGTGACCGATGCCTGTCACCTTCCCCGTGCTCTTTACACGTTCCGCCGGCTTGGGGCAAGAGTCGCAGGCAGTTCCCCTCCCTCCAGCCGCCGCAGGCTTGACCTGGCGTGTGTCCGGGAATGTGTCGCACGTCTTGTATACATCATACGAGTCAACCGGTTTTTGCGCCACCGCTCCTGATGCTTTGCGCACGGTGTCCGCCCAGGGCCTTTCATGGGGCCAGGGCCTTCATGGGGATCGTTTCCGGCAGGCCTCGGCCAGGGCGGTCTGATCCATCTGGGCCACAAGCGTGCCATTGAAAAAGACCTGTCCCCCGCGCACCGTGATCGTTCCAAGACCGGCGTCTCCCTTGACGGCGGAACCTGCATTTTTTCCGCCGTAGCGTTCGATCGCATCAACGGCGAGCGGAATGGTAATTTCTTCCGGCAACTGGAAGGACGATCCGCCGCCCAGATCGGCTGGTACAACCGCCTGCCCCTGGGCGTTGACATCGGGCCTGTACTCGACACTGGACTGTTGGGCAAGGTGTGCGCAAACGGCATCATCAATGACCTCGCCCGCCTTCCCCTCGCTCCAGGACAGCGATAACGCCACACAGACCGTGAGGACGGCGGATCGTGTTCTTGTTGCAGGCATCGTCAGGCTTCCCCGTTTTCATGGCTGAACCCTGTGCAGGCTATCTCATTTCACGGCAGGAGTCTCCTTTTGCGTTCGTGCTCACAACCGAAAAAGCTTTCCAAAACCGCTCCGAATCGATACAGTGAATCGATACAGTGACAGAGATGGTTGATGCCCGTCCGTCGTGCAAGACACCAGGGTGGGCGCAAAACAGCAGAGTGGGCGTCAACCACAGCAGAGTAACAGGGATCATGAAAGTTGGCCAGGTCAGTTCCAGCGGGGGCGCGCGTTCTACCCGGCGAACAGAAAAAAGCGATCGCAAGGGAGAGGAGGCCTTTTCCGCTCATTTGCGTTGTCTGGTCGAATCCGGAGAGCCGGCGCCCACTGAAACCACGGCGGCAATCGGGGGCATCGACGCTCTGCTGATGGTGCAGGGAAGCACCGACAACGACAGCCAGGCCCGTCGGCGCATGGTGCAACGGGGTGAGGATGTGCTGGAATGTCTGGAGGATATCCGCAAAGGGCTTTTGCTGGGCACAATCCCGAAAGAGCGCTTGACCGGGCTGGCCCAGATGATGCGCCTGCATCGTGAGCAGGGTGTCGATGCCGCCCTGGCGGCGATCCTTGATGAAATCGAGTTGCGGGCCGAAGTGGAACTGGCCAAGTTGACGCGGCGTTGAAGGGATGGGGCAGGGGGGTGCTCCAGAAGACTCGTGATGGGGTGGCTCATCGACGTGATCAGGGGGACCAGTCTCCCCCCAGGAGGGCAACCGCCTGTGCAGACCCAGCGCCCCGATTCTCCATTTCCCCCTCGTGGCCTTGAGATCGGACAAACGCACATCCCGGCACCGTTTCCGTTGGCGCCCTCTGGCATCCGGGGAGTCCCGCGTCACGGGAGTTGCCAGAACTTCGGTCAGGGTTTCAGCGGTCTTTAGTTTCCGCTCGAAACCGGCGTTTTTTCAGTTTACGGGCGAGCCTGAGCGTATCGCAGAGGACCGCCGTTGCTCTCAGTTCCTCCTTCCCCTTGTTCTCTCCCTTCACCATGGGGTTGACGGGCGGAGGAGGACGGCCCTCCTGCGCGATGTGAGGGTGGGGCAGGTCTATGGAACCGGCAAAACTCTTGTTGCAGGGGGCTGCCATTCGTGATCCAAAAGTCTCCGCAGTGTTGCAAGTGTCAGTGTAATGGAGCGGCATCAATGCAGTGGAAGGCGTCAGGAACACGTTGGGCCACAATGAAACCCGGCTTGGTATTCGGCCTGGCTTTATGTGGTGTTGTGGCCGCCTGTGACGATCCGCAGGAACGTGAAGCCGCCCACATGGAACACGGTCGTGCCTTCTTTGCTGCCGGCAACCTGCCCAAGGCGCGCGTTGAATTGCGCAACACCCTTGAGATGAATCCATACAATGCCGAGGCCAGTTACGTTCTGGCACAGGTCGAAGAGGAGGCGGGTAACATGCGCGCCGCCTTCGTCAGTTACCTTCAGGCCGCCGATCCTGCAAAAGGACACCTTGCGGCCCAGTTGAAAATCGCCAAAACACTCATTGCCGCCGGTCAGCTTGCGGAAGCCACGGGACGCGTCAATACCATTCTTGGCCTTGCCCCCCGCAACCCCGATGCCCTGGCCTTGCTGGCCGCCATTGATTTGCAACGCGGTGAATTGGACCGCGCCGCCATGAAGGCCGATTCTGTGCTTGCCACCACCCCCGACCACTTGGACGCGCTGACAATACGGGCGGAAATCCACTACGAGCAGGGTGCCCTTGCAAGCACCGGCGCCCTAGTCGAACGCGGTTTGGCCCGCAAGGCCGATCATGTTCCCCTGCTGCTGCAACAGGCGCGACTTCATACCCTTCAGCAGAACACGGAAGCCGCCATCGCGACCTATCGCCAAGTCATCGCTCTTGCCCCGGAAGAGGTGGCGTATTGGGGCGGATTTGCCACGCTCCTGATTGGATTCGGCCACGAAAAAGACTCTCAAGATGCTGCTGGTCGATTTTCTGGCGACCCATCGTGATCCGGGTCAGGCGATCGCCGAAACCAGACGCTGGTTGGAAGCGGCCCAGGAGAGCAGTTTTTATGATTCCATGCTCGCCACTCTGTATATGCGCATGGGCGATCATGAGGCGGCCCAGGCCACCTTGAAGGCGGCCGTCGCCCGGGTTGGGCGAGGCACCGGCGGCCCATGCAGGCCAAAGCCTCTCTCGCCGCGCTGCTGGCCGATCGTGGCGAACAGGCACGGGCGAACGCGCTGGTGGCCGAGATTTTGCGCCAGGATCCCCTCCAACCGGAAGCCCTGGCCAGAACCGCGAGGCCATCGCTGATCTGACCGAAATCGTGCCGGATCCGGCCCGAACATCTGCGGGCCATGGAAATGCTGGCGGAGGCCTATCGTAACACCAACGATTCACAGATGGCCATTGATGTGTTGCGGCGAGTCGTTGCGCTCAAACCCTTCGATGCGGGAAGCTCCGTGCGCCTGGCCGCCTTGTTGCAGGCGAAGGGCGAATACGAAGCGGCCGTTTCTCTGCTGGAGGAAACCAGCCGGCGTCATCCGCGCCATCCCGCCGTGTGGCTGGCTTTGGGACATCTTGCCTTGGATCGGAACACTCCGGAAGGGGCGATCCGTGCCCTGGAGCACCTTGACAAACTGCCTGACGCCGGTCCGGTCCGCGCCAACGGCTCGCGGCCTTTTTGGCGTTCCATCAGGGAAAATTCGCGGAAGCCGCCGATGGATTGGACTCGCTGCTGGCCGCAGCGCCCGATGCGGCGCTTCTGCCGACCTTCACGGACGCGAGCGTGCGTGCCGGCCGGAGCGAGTCGGCCATTGCCAGGCTGCGTGCCATGATCGAGAACACGCCGGCGGGCATTGCTCCGGCCCTTCTGTATGCCCTGCTGGCCCAGGTCCATCAGGCCGGCGGCCAACTTGATCAGGCGGAGAAGGGGCGTTTCGCCAAGCCATCGCCGCGCAACCGGCCAACACGGGCGTGCAGGTGGCCCTAGCCCGTGTGCTGGTCCAGAAAAACAAATCCGAGGAAGCCCACGCGCTTCTGATCGAGGCTTTGACCGCTGCACCCTCCCTCGCCGTCGGCGAAACCGTGCGTCTGGCGTTGGCCATGACCGAGGAAACGTTGGGCAACAGTGACAATGCTCTCCGTTTGTATGAAGAAATTCTTTCGACCAACCCGGATTCAATTGTTGCCGCAAACAATCTTGCGGTCCTTGTCGCCGACCATCATGGCGACACCCCTGAGCGTTTGACGCGGGCGCTCGCCCACGTCAAACGTTTCTCGACGGCGAATAACGCCTTTCAGCTCGATACGCTGGCCTGGATTTATTACCGGCTGGGACAGTTTAAAAACGCGCACGATCTGTTGCAACGGGCCAATGCCGCCAGCCATCCAAACGCGGCCGTGCGTTTGGGCCGGATCGATGACGGACGCCGGTTGATTGAGAAAGCGGCACAGGAAGGAGGATTTTCCAGGGCGGGAAGAAGCCAAGCGGCTGCTTGCCGCAACACCGTAAACGATTGACGACTGTTCTCTCCTCCGTGATGGGGGAAGGCCGCGTACTGGGCGTCTGGGGGAAAGAACAAATCAAGGCAATCGGATTTACCCGATGGCCCGGAGAAGAGTCTTGACCGGTCACGATCAAGGCTCACACGTTTGATGTCAACGGTAATCGGGGTGCAAGGAAGGGGGAAACTGATGATCTCCATCAAAAAAAGCATCGTTGACCTTCAGATTCTACTCATTGACGACAATCAACAGGCCGTGCGTCTTTTGTCAATGATGCTGCGCGATATGGGAGTGAAAAATATTCTCACTGCCTCCAATGGCCAGAACGGTCAAGAAATCATCGATGCGACCGACAAGGGCGCCATCGATGTCATTGTTTGTGACTGGAACATGCCAGGTCTGACGGGAATCGAACTGTTGCGTTATTTGCGGGGAAGGGGAGACCACACTCCTTTCATCATGATAACCGGCAAGGATACGGTGGAATCCACCATCGAAGCGGCCAAGGCTGGTGTCACGTTTTACCTGCCCAAGCCCTTTGGTCCCGACAAGCTGGAACAAAAGGTCCTGCTAGCGACCGGGTTGTTGAGTTTTGAGGACGAAGAACCCCGTATGGTGTGACACCCTTGAGCGTCCGTCTTGACTGACGCTTAAGGTGACTGCTGCGGGCGCGCGCCGCAAGGCGGATGCGCCTGCGTGGCATTTGAGGGGAGGGGAGCCGTGATCGGTCACGATCAAGGCTCCCCTCCCGTCGCGCATGGGTTTTGATGGGTGTTTGGTCGCTCGCCCCATGCGGTGAGGGGTGTGTCTGCGCTTGGCGTGCGCCTTGAGAACGACAACGCTTCAAGGCGCAGTGCCGGACGAGTCGTCGCGCCTGCATGAGGACAGATCGAGTCGGACTCGCTGCATCTGGCATGTGCCTTCTGCGGAACGTGAAGAGGGACCAACGATCGGCAGAATAAAAGGACCATTTTCTTCCAGGGCCATCGGGTGTGCCCTTGTTTGTTCTTTCCCTCAAGCGCTGGGCATCCGCGGCCCTTGGTTTGGCGATGCTGGCGCTCCGCCGGGCCGTGACGGCCCTTTTTTCGCCCTCTTTCCCCCGTGGATAGAGGAATATATAGCGTCATCCGATTACCCTACATTTTCTTCCGACTGTGTTTGAAATCAGTGGCCGCTTGCCCCATACTTGACCGGTGCGGGTTCTGCCCAAAGGCTGCCGGAGGGGAGACCGCGATTCTCGTCCACTCATGAGGAAGAAAAGGGTGTGTTTACGGTTTATCCTTGCGAAAATGTCGACGACAGTCGAAGGAGTCGCACGGTGGCGGCCGGCCTGTATTCTTCTCAGTCTCTAGCACCAGGATGTTCTCGATGCCCAGGGCCACCGTTAAATGGTTCAATCCCTCGAAGGGATTTGGTTTTGTTACACCGTCGGACGGAGGTCCGGACGCTTTCCTGCACATCTCGGCAGTCGAACAGGCCGGCCTTGCCGGCTTGCCTGAAGGGACGATCATCGACTGCTACATCGCCAAAGGCAAAAAAGGGCCGCAAGTCGAAATGATCAAGGAAGTAGTAAAAATGGGCGCAGGCGGCGTATCGGACACCGAAGTCGTCGAAGGCACCGTCAAATTCTATAATGGCGACAAGGGATTTGGTTTCGTCTCGCCCGACAACGGCGGCAAGGATGTCTTTGTCGGCAATCGTGTGATCGAAAAAGCGGGCTTGTCAATGCTTGAAGCGGGGCAGCGGGTGCGCCTGACCATTCGTGTCGGTCAGAAGGGACCCATGGCCGATTCGGTCGCATTGTTGTAAGGGAGGAAAGAGGAACAGACATCGCCTCTGAATGCGGAGGAAGAGTCTCGAAACGCCTCCTAATGCGGACAGCGTGCGCAGTTTGAAAAGGCAAGGGGTAGGGGAGGATGGCGAGTCCCTCCTCTCGTACCTTTGCTTTTTCTCGTGATGGACAAGGTTTCATTGAAGGATCGTTCTGAAGTGAACGAAGGCCGAGTCGCGGTTCTGCTGCCGCTGCCTTTGGCTGGTCCTTATGCATACGGTTTGCCTGCTGCCGTGAATCTCATGCCGGGTGCTTTCGTGCGGGTGCCGCTGGGGAAACGGATCGAGACGGGGGTGGTATGGTCTTCCGCAGGCGTGGACAAGATCGATGCGGCACGACTGCGGCCGGTGCTGGCGACTCTGGATGTATCCCCCCTGCCGGAAATCGTCATGCGGTTCGTTGATTGGGTTGCGGCCTATACCCTGGCCCCGCCCGGTGCGGTGCTGAAAATGGCCATGAGCGTGCCCACGGCTGTCGAGAAGCCGCCGCCGTTGTCCCCACTGTGCTACCGTTGCGTGCAAGACAGGATGCCCGAACGTCTGACGCCGGCCCGTCGGCGGGTACTGGTCGCCGCCATTCAAACCCCTGGACAGAGAGCCACCGACCTTGCCCGTGCAGCGGGAACCAGCCCTGCCGTAGTGCGGAGTTTGGTCGAAAGCGGGCTTCTGGAAGCCATCCCGCTGCCCTCTTCTGTTCCCGTGCGGCCCGATCCCGATCATGCCCGCCCCCTTTTGTCGCCGGTACAGGGCGCGGCGGCGGCGGAACTGGTGGCGGCGGTGCAGGCCGACCGGTTTTCGGTCACGCTGTTGGAAGGGGTGACGGGTTCGGGCAAGACGGAAGTCTATTTCGAGGCGGTGGCCGAGGCCTTGCGCCGGGACCGGCAGGTGCTGGTGCTGTTGCCCGAAATCGTGCTGACCGCCCAATGGCTGGAGCGCTTTGCCGCCCGATTCGGTCTTCCCCCGGCCTTGTGGCATTCGAACATGACACAGGCCGCCCGGCGCGAAGTCTGGCGGGCGGTGGCGCATGGAGAAGCGCAGGTGGTGGTGGGCGCGCGATCGGCCCTGTTTCTGCCCTATCCCGCGCTGGGTCTGATCGTGGTCGATGAGGAGCACGAACCCGCTTTCAAGCAGGAAGACGGCGTTATCTATCAGGGGCGGGACATGGCGGTGGTCCGTGGCCGTCTTGGCGATCATGCCGTGATTCTTGCCAGCGCCACGCCCTCCCTGGAAACGCAATTCAACGTCGCAGCGAAACGCTATGGCCGGGTGAGGGTGACCGCCCGCCACGGCGTGGCGACTTTGCCGGCCATTGCCGCCATCGACATGCGCCGCATGCCGCCCGAACGCGGCGCCTGGGGGCGGTCCTGGCTCGCGCCCCCTTTGGTTCATGCGATCCAGGAGACCCTTGCCGCCGGCGAGCAGGTCATGGTGTTCCTGAACCGCCGCGGCTATGCCCCGCTCACGGTGTGTCGGCTGTGTGGTTTTCGTTTCCGTTGTCCCCATTGCACCGCCTGGCTGGTGGAGCATCGTCATTCGGGTCTGCTGCGGTGTCATCATTGCGGTCATGGCGTCGATCCTCCGCGCGCGTGCCCCCACTGCGGAGGAGGGGGGCCTTTCGCCGTTTGCGGGCCGGGGGTCGAGCGCATCGCGGAGGAGGTCGCCGACCGTTTCCCCACGGCGCGCCTTGCCGTGATGACCAGCGACACCCTGGAAGGGCCGACAGCGGCGGCGGCGCTCGTGGGGCAGATGGAGACCGGTGCCCTTGACATGCTGGTGGGCACCCAGATGATGGCCAAAGGCCACCACTTTCCTCGTTTGACTCTGGTCGGGGTGGTCGATGCCGATTTGGGTCTGGCGGGGGGCGATCTGCGTGCCGCTGAACGCACCTTCCAGCTTCTCTCGCAGGTGGCGGGGCGGGCGGGACGGGCGGAACGGCCGGGACGGGTTTTGGTGCAAACGTATGATCCGGCCCATCCCGTCATGGCGGCTTTGTTGTCGGGCGATGCCGAAGCATTCTATGAAAGGGAATCGATGCAGCGTCAGGAATCCGGCATGCCGCCATTCGGCCGGCTGGCGGCCCTGATCGTCTCTGGCCTCGATGCGGCAGAGGTGGAAAACGTCGCGGCCGATCTTGCCCGTCATGGACCGCACGGGGTCGGCATTGCGGTGCTGGGACCGGTGCCGGCTCCGTTGGCCCTGTTGCGCGACCGCCATCGGCATCGTCTGTTGCTGAAGACCAGCCGGGGGATTCCCGTGCAGCCTTTGTTGCGGGCCTGGCTTGGAAAGGTCACGTGGCCGCGTTCGGTCCGTGTTCAGGTGGATGTGGACCCCTACAGCTTTTTATGATCGGATTTTTGTGAAAAACCGGGTTCTTGTGAAAAACATCGTGGAAGCGCGGGAACAGGGCAATCGGGCAAAGGGAAAAGTTCCTCTGCCTGAAGGGGCTTGGCTTTCTTCCCGTGATTCCTTGATAGGATAATGACATTTGCGGGGGGGGGAAGCATGGATAGGATTCACATCACGGGCGGCGTGCCGTTGCACGGAACCATTCCGGTCATCGGCGCCAAGAACGCCGCCCTGCCCCTGATGGCGGCAAGTCTTCTGACCGAGGAGACCCTGACCTTATCCAATCTGCCGCACCTTGTGGACATCACCACTATGGCCAACCTTCTGGCCCAGCACGGGGTGGAGCTTTCCATGAATGGTGCCTTGCCCGGCGGCGGGTGTGACGGGCGGGTGCTGGATTTGTGTGGGCGAGCGGTTGCCAACACCACGGCTCCCTATGACCTCGTGTGCCGGATGCGGGCCTCGGTCCTGGTGCTCGGGCCGCTGGTAGCCCGATTCGGACAGGCGCGGGTGTCGTTGCCGGGCGGCTGTGCCATCGGCACCCGGCCGGTGGATCTGCACATCAAGGGTCTGGAACAGATGGGCGCCCGCATCGAACTGAACGAAGGATATATCGAGGCCCGTCGGTCGGGGCGGCTGAAGGGGGCGCAGATCATCTTTCCACAGGTATCGGTCGGGGCCACTGAAAACCTGTTGATGGCGGCGGTTCTGGCCGAAGGCGAAACGATTCTGATGAATGCCGCCCGGGAGCCGGAGGTCTGCGATCTTGCCCAGTGTCTGGTGGCCATGGGCGCACGAATCGAGGGCATTGGCACCGACACCGTGCGGATCCAGGGTGTTGAACGGCTCCGGGGCGCGCGCCATGGCGTGGTGCCCGATCGGATCGAGGCGGGCACGTATGCTGTTGCCGCCGCCATCACCCGTGGCGCGATCGAACTCACCGGCACGCGGCCCGAGTTGATGGTGGCCACCCTGACCTGTTTGAGCGAATGCGGCGTGCGGGTTGAGCCGACCGACAAGGGCGTCAGAATCAACGCCGTCGATGCCGACATCGTGGGCACCGATATCATGACCGAGCCTTATCCGGGCTTTCCCACCGACATGCAGGCGCAGGTCATGGCCCTGATGGCGACCGCCCGGGGGGCTGCCATGATCACCGAGACCATTTTTGAAAACCGTTTCATGCATGTTCCGGAACTGATGCGCATGGGCGCCCAGATCAACATCCACCGTGCGTCTTCGGCCATCGTGCGCGGCGTGCCAAGATTATCCGGCGCACAGGTCATGGCGACCGATTTGCGTGCCTCGGTTTGTCTTGTGCTGGCGGGCCTGTCGGCGCAAGGCGACACCATCGTCAACCGGGTCTATCATCTCGACCGCGGGTACGAGCGGTTGGTGGAAAAACTCGCCGCTTGCGGCGCCCATATCGAGCGAATCCGTGATTGATCTGACAGAACGTCTGTTGTACCGCGACGGCATGATGCTGATTCTGAACAAACCGGCGGGAATCGCGGTGCATGCCGGACCCAGCGGTGGCCCGACTCTGGAGGAAGGGTTCGAGGCCTTGCGTTTTGGTTTGCCAACGCCGCCTGCTCTAGCCCACCGGCTTGACCGTGACACGAGCGGCTGCTTGGTGCTGGGGCGCCATTCCCGGGCCTTGCGACGGCTGGGGCGGCTTTTCGCCGCCCGTCAGGTGGAAAAGGTCTACTGGGCGGTGGTGCAGGGCGAACCAAACGCGGCAACGGGCACCATCGATATGCCGCTTGCCAAGATTTCCGAGCACAAGGCGCGCTGGCGCATGAAGGGGGATGCGGTCCATGGGCAGCCGGCCGTCACCGACTATCGGGTGATGGCCTGTCGCGGCGGCCTGGCGTGGTTGGAGTTGCGCCCGCGCACCGGACGCACGCATCAGATCCGGGTGCACTGCGCGGCCCTAGGGTGTCCGGTGGCGGGCGATCCCGTTTATGGGGGGGGAGGGGAACCTTTGCAGCTCCATGCCCGGGCGATCGGGGTGCCTTTGTATCCGCAACGTCCCCCTGTGACGGCCCTGGCGCCGGTACCAGAGCATATGCGGGATCGTTTGCGGTTTCTGGGGTGGCCAACGGAGGACTGAAGACCAGGAGGGAATCGAGGGGGGTGTGGGGGGAGGCCGTGCCTCCCCCCATTTTGGTTTTTGTTACGAGAGAGGCATGGCTCCCCCCACGCCCCCCTCGATTCCTTTGTCATTCATCGTGCCCGTGATCTATAGTCCCCACGCCGGTGAAATGGACGCCGGGGACAAGGGAATCAGGCGGGATGCGGAACAGGGAAAAAAAAGTGGCCGGCGAAGCGGCGGCGGCGCTGGTGGAAGAGGGCATGACCTTGGGACTTGGCACCGGCTCGACGGTGGCATTCTTCCTCGACGCTCTTGGTGAGAGGGTGCGGGGGGGAATGAACGTGCGGGGCGTGCCAACGTCGGAGCAAACCGCCGCGGTGTGCCATGCACGCGGCATCGCCCTTTTGGACATTCATTCCGTTGACCGGCTGGATCTGACCATCGACGGGGCCGATGAAATCGACCCTCGTTTCCGCATGATCAAGGGCGGGGGGGGTGCCCTGTTGCGGGAAAAGATCGTGGCCGAGATTTCCGAACGTGTCGTGATCGTTGTCGATTCGGCCAAGGTGGTGGAATGGCTGGGCGCTTTTCCGGTACCGGTGGAGGTCGTGCGCTTCGGGTGCCAGCATGTTCAGCGCCATCTTGCGGGCATGGGGATTGCCGCGAAGCTCCGTTCCAACGGCGATGCGCCCTATACCACCGACAACGGTCATTATATCCTGGATTGCGCCATGGGACTCCTTGACGAGCCGGAGGGTTTGGCCGCGCGCGTGAAGGCCATGACCGGAGTCGTTGAGTGCGGCCTGTTCATGAATCACTGCCATACCCTGATCATCGGCACGGAAACCGGGGCCATCGTTCGCACAAAATGAACGATTCCGTTGCAACCATTTCCGTTCTTCTGTCCCGGGCGACGGCCTGTCTGGCGGCGGCGGGGGTGGAAACGCCGCGACTGGATGCCCGGCTGCTGCTGGCCCACGTGCTGGGGGTCACGCCACACGATCTTGTCTTGAGGGAAAATCCTTTGCCATCCGCCGAACAACGGGCTTTCGAGGCCCTGATCGCTCGGCGGGCGGTGCGTGAACCGGTGTCACGCATTCTGGGGCGGCGCGGGTTCTGGAGTTTGGATCTGTGCCTCGATGCCGAAACCTTCGATCCTCGTTCCGATACCGAAACGGTGGTTGAGGCTGTTCTGGAGCGGACCCTGGATCGGCAGGCGCCCTATACGGTCCTTGATCTTGGCACCGGCAGCGGCTGTCTGTTGTTGGCTTTGCTGGCGGAATTGCCGTGGGCGAGGGGGCTTGGCGTTGATATCGAGGCAAAAACTCTTGCCGTGGCGCACGCCAATGCCCTGGCCGCCGGCCTTGCCGCACGCGCCGTGTTCCGAGTCGGAAACTGGGGGGAAGGGCTTCAGGAGCGCTTCGACATCATTGTTGCGAATCCCCCGTATATTGCCGAAGCCGACCTGGACTCTCTGGCCCCGGAAGTGGCCCGATTTGATCCGCGGCGTGCGCTGGCGGGAGGACGTGACGGGTTTGATGCCTATCGGACTCTGGCGCCCCATCTTTACAGGGTGTTACGCCCCGGGGGAGTGGCCGCTCTGGAAATCGGCCAGGGACAAGCAAAAGAAGTAGAACGTCTTATGATATGCGGTGGTATGGCTTTTCTTGGGGCGCGGGCAGATCTATCGGGGGTGGTGCGATGCATGGTGTTTCATCGAGGAAATCAGAATGACGGGAACTGACAGGACACGTGCATGAGAAAAAGAGACAGC
>WOUV01000080.1 GCA_009773045.1 Rhodospirillaceae bacterium
TCGCGAGAGCCGCCTTCGCGCGGGCCGCCGCCGCTGTCCTGAGTCCCATCGGCATCGGTACTGAGATTCTCGCCGGTTATCTGGTCCACCTGCTTCATCGACAACTTGACCTTGCCGCGATCATCAAAGCCCACCACCTTGACCTTGACCGGATCTCCCATCTTGACCACATCACCCACCTTGCCGACCCGTTCACGGGACAGCTCGGAAATGTGCACAAGGCCATCCTTGCTGCCAAGGAAGTTCACGAAGGCGCCAAAATCCACGACCTTGACCACCTTGCCGGTATAGATGACCCCCAGTTCGGGTTCGGCGACGATGCCCCGGATCCAATCCACCGCCTGCGTTCCCGCCTTGGGATCGGTGGCGGCCACCATGACGGTACCGTCTTCGGCGATGTCGATCTTGGCTCCGGTCGTTTCACAGATTTCACGGATGACTTTACCGCCCTGGCCGATGACATCGCGGATCTTCTCGCGCGGAATGTTGATCGTCGTGATCTTGGGCGCCGTGGAACTGACATCCTCACGGGCACTCGACAAGGCCCGCCCCATTTCCCCCAGGATATGAAGACGCCCGTCCCGGGCCTGGTGCAGGGCGATCTCCATGATTTCGCGGGTGATGGAGGTGATCTTGATATCCATCTGCAAGGCGGTGACGCCCTGATCGGTGCCGGCGACCTTGAAATCCATGTCCCCCAGATGGTCTTCGTCTCCCAGAATGTCCGAGAGCACCGCGAACCGGTCGTTCTCCTTGATTAGGCCCATGGCGATGCCGGCGACCGGACGTTGCAATGGTACACCAGCATCCATCAGCGCGAGCGACGACCCGCATACGGTCGCCATCGAGGACGAGCCGTTCGATTCGGTGATTTCGGAAACGACCCGGACGGTATAGGGGAACTCGTCCTTCTTTGGCAGAACCCGCTTCAAGGACCGCCACGCCAACTTGCCGTGACCCACTTCGCGCCGGCCCGGCGAGCCGATGCGCCCGGTTTCCCCCACCGAGAAGGGCGGAAAGTTGTAATGGAGCATGAACGGCTCGCGGTATTCTCCTTCGAGGGCATCAATGATCTGCTCATCCTGGGCGGTCCCAAGAGTCACGACCACGATGGCCTGAGTCTCCCCGCGGGTGAACAGGGCAGAGCCGTGGGCGCGGGGCAGGACGTGCACATCGGCCTCAATGGGCCGGATGGAGAGTGTATCGCGCCCGTCGATGCGCCGGCCGGTGTTGAGGATCCCCCCACGCACGACCTCGCTTTCCAGTTTTTTCATCACGGACGGGGCGAGGGCTTTTTCATCGTCGTTCAAACCCTCCACCGCTTTCTGTTTGACTTCCGCCACTTTCTGATAGCGTTCCTGCTTGACGACGATGGTATAGGCCCCCGCCAGCGCGTCACTGAACCCCCCCTGACGCAAGCGTTCCTCCACCGCGGCGGCGGCGGGGACAGGAGGCGGCAGCGGCCAGGGTTCCCGCGCGCATTGCTCGGCCAGTTCGATGATGGCCCGGATCACCGGCTGATAGTGATCGTGCCCGAACATGACGGCCCCCAGCATGATCTCTTCGGACAGTTCACGGGCCTCGGATTCCACCATCAGCACCCCGTCGCGGGTGCCGGCCACCACAAGGTCGAGTTCGGATGCGGACATTTCGTCGATCCGGGGATTGAGGACATACGCGCCCTGACTGTAGCCGACGCGCGCCGCCCCGATCGGCCCCAGGAATGGCAGGCCGGCAAGGGTCAGCGCCGCCGATGCGCCCAGCATGGCCACAATATCGGGATTGTTTTCTATGTCGTGGGACAGGACGGTGCAAATGATCTGGGTTTCGTTCTGAAAGCCATCGACGAACAACGGCCGGATCGGCCGGTCGATCAGGCGCGAGGCCAGGGTTTCCCGTTCGGAGGGGCGCCCCTCACGCTTGAAAAAGCCCCCCGGAATCTTGCCGGCGGCAAAGGCTTTTTCTTGATAGTTGACCGTCAGCGGAAAGAAATCATCCCCGCGTTCGACTTTCTTTTCCGCAACGACGGTTGCGAGCACGGTGGTCTCGCCATAACTGACCACCACTGCACCGTCGGCCTGACGGGCAACTCTTCCGGTTTCAAACACAAGCTTGCGTCCGCCCCATTCGATTTCTTTGCGGAACACTTTGAACATAGACATCGTACTACATTCCCTTCCAAATGGGGGTCCAACACCCCCTGGCGCCGTTCCGGCGGCGGTGAATAGAAAAAGCCCCCCCGCTGCGGCGGGAGGGGACGTGAAGGGGCGGGCAACGGAAGCCGAAACATCTGCCCCGTTGCCCCCGCGTGTTATTTGCGCAACCCCAGTCGTGCAATCAAAGTTTCATACCGGCGTGTATCTTTGCGCTTCAGATAATCCAGCATGCGGCGGCGCTGTCCGACCATGATCAACAGCCCCCGTCGCGAGTGAAAATCTTTCTGATGGGTCTTCATGTGTCCGGTCAGACTGACAATGCGTTCCGACAGAAGAGCGACCTGGACCTCGGGCGAACCGGTATCCCCTTCATGGGTGGCATAGTCTTTGATAAGGGCCTGTTTGCGTTCAGGCATGATCGACATCGTGGTTCTCCGAACAGTTAAAGGTTCAAAACACGCAACGGACGCAGCTCGCCGCCTTCGATCCGTGCCAGCGCCACCACTTGGCCATCCGTCATGGCGCGGATGATATCCCCCGCCACCAGAGGCACTTGAGCATTGCGGGAAAGAATCCGCAGCACCGGAACGGGTTGACCGTTGCCAAGGTGATACGCCTCCTGCTCATTCACGGCCAACGCCGGGATGTCGTCCAGCGCGGTCGCGATCGGCAGCAAATACGCAGAGGCGGCCACACTATGCCCGACCTCCTCCAGCTTATCCAGCGAAATTGTTCTGTCGTCGTGAAAGGGGCCGCAGGCGGTGCGGCGCAGCGCCACGATATGGCCGGTGGTCCCCAGCGCCCGGGCCACATCACGCGCGAGTGCCCGCATGTAGGCGCCCTTGCCGCTGCGAACCTCGAACAGGGCGCAATCGGCGTCGGGTTGGTCGAGAAGAACGAATGAATCGATATGGACCGGGCGGGGCTTCAACGCCGGAACCGCGCCATCGGAGCGGGCGATCTCATAGGCACGCCGGCCATCGACCTTGATGGCCGAAAAGCGCGGGGGGATCTGTTCGATCACCCCCGTAAAGGCCGGCAGAACGGTCCTGATGGCCTCCGCCGAAGGCCGATGGTCGGACACGGCGATCACCTGGCCTTCGGCGTCATCGGTATCACGTTCCTCGCCCCAGCGGATGACGAACCGATACCGCTTGAAGCCATCCATGACATATTGCACGGTTTTGGTGGCCTCCCCCAGGGCAATGGGCAGGACACCCGTTGCCAGGGGGTCCAGCGTTCCGCCGTGGCCAACCTTTGCCGCATTGGTTGCGCGTTTGACCCGGCTGACGACCGCCGTGGATGTAAGACCCGGGGGCTTGTTGATGGCAAGCCACCCATTGATGGTTTTCCCGCGTTTCATAAGCACCATACACCGTTGTTGTTCCCGCACCGGGACACCATTGGACACTTCCAAAACCCCCTCTCTCCTTCTCCCTCGAGGGGGGAGGGTTGGGGGGATCGTAGAACCTCACGAGGGAGAGGGTTCCCTTTGTTGATGCACAAACCGTGGGACGCGATTACTCTTTTTCAGACGCGACCCCCCTTCCCACCCAACCCTCCCCCGTCACGGGGGGGGTTCTGAGAAGAGATCCACTATAATAGAGCGATGCGTTTGATCACATTTTTTGAGACCATGCTACCCTTATGGATGCGGATTCACCCCCCGCCGCGGAGAAAGACACACGTCCCATGCCCACCGTCTGGACCATCGCCCCTGAACGGCCTTTTGTCGATACGCTGGCCGCCGGCCTGAGGATGAAGGCTGGGCCGGAACCTTTGCAGCTTGCGCGCATGACCGTTCTGTTGCCCAATCGCCGCACCTGTCTTGCGTTGCGCGAGGCTTTTCTGCGCACCGGGCAGCCGCTGCTGTTGCCGCGTCTTTCGCCGATCGGGGACGCGGATGGGGAAGAGACTCTGTTCTTCACGGAATCCACGATCGATCTTTGGCCGGCCCTGCCTCCCGTGCGGCGACAACTTCTGCTGACCCGGCTGATTCTGGCGGGTCAGAAAAAGACTCTGACCCCCGATCAGGCGGCACGGCTTGCGGCGGCCCTCACACGGTTTCTCGATGCGGTGCAACGGGAACGGTTGGGATTTGATCCTCTGGCCGCTCTTGCTCCGGACGATTATGCCGAACACTGGCAGATCACGCTCGATTTCCTCACGCTTTTGACCAACGTGTGGCCGTCGGTGCTGGCGGCGGAGAAGCGTCTCGATCCGATGGTCCGGCGAGACCGGGCGTTGCAGGCCGTGAGCGCCCTCTGGCAACGGCAGCCGCCCCCCGGACCCGTGGTGGTGGCCGGGATCATCCATGCCGATCCGGCCATGACGGATCTGATCCGTACCGTGATCACCATGCCGGAGGAGCCGGGCGGGTGCATCGTTCTGCCCGCCCTTGACCGCATCCTCGATGCGGAAAGTTGGGAGGTTCTGGAGGAGACCCACCCACAAGCCGGCCTGAAGGCGCTGCTGGCGGCTCTGGGCGTTGCGCGTCATGAGGTGGCCGATTGGCCGGCGCCTGCCGCGTCCGCTGCATGGATCACGGGTGCGTGTGCGTCCCCTGACCGTTTGCACCTGATCACCGAAGCCCTGCGACCGGCGGCCACCACCGATCGCTGGCAACACCTGCTGCCCCTGGCCCCGCAGGCCCTGGTCGGCGTTGAGCGAATCGACTGTCCGACCCCGCGCGAGGAGGCCCAGGTCATCGCCCTTCTGCTGCGCGAGGCCCTGGAATACGCCGGTCGCACCGCCGCACTGGTCACCCCGGACCGCACCCTGGCGCGGCGTGTGGCCATCGAGCTTGAGCGGTGGGGCATCGAAGTGGACGATTCATCTGGCGTACCGCTCGCGCAAACCCCACCCGGGATCTTTTTGCGTCTGACGGCGGCCATGGTCACCGCGGCATTCGCGCCCTTGCCGCTGCTGGAGGTCTTGAAGCATCCCCTTGCCGCCGCCGGTCACGCCCCCGAGGATTTCCGACCTCTGGCGCGGCGGTTGGAGGCGCGGCTGTTGCGTGGACCACGACCGGCTTCGGGCATCGCGGGTCTGTGGGCGGCCCTGGAGGCCCTGGAGCCGCGCGGTTCCCCGCCCGATGATGCCGTGATGGCGCGCGGTTCCCCGCTCGCCGATGATGATGATGATGTGCCTATACGGGAATTTCTCGTCTGGTTGGAGGCGGCGGCGGCTCCCTTTACCGCCCTGATGCAGCAGGAGATCTGTTCCTTCACGGCGTTGATCCACGCCCACATGGCCTTTGCCGAAGCCCTTGCCACCAGCGCCCATCAGCCGGGCGCGCACCGCTTGTGGCAGCACGATGCCGGTGTCGTCGCCGCCGATTTCGTGACCGATCTGTTGGAGGGGGCCGAGGCGCTCCCCCATATCGCGCCGCGTTTTTATTCCAGGTTGCTTCAATCGTTCATGGAGGAGCGCACCGTGCGCCCGTCCTATGGCCGCCATCCCCGTCTGTTCCTTTGGGGACCGCTGGAGGCCCGTTTGCAACAGCCGGATCTGTTGATCCTGGGGGGACTGAACGAAGGAACCTGGCCCCCGACTCTCGAAACCGACCCGTGGATGAGCCGGCCCATGCGGGTGCGTTTCGGGTTGCCGCCGCTGGAGAGGCGCATCGGCCTGTCGGCCCATGACTTCATGCATGCGTTCTGTGCGCCCCGCGTGGTGCTGACCCGATCGGAGCGGGTGGAGGGAACGCCAACGGTCCCCTCCCGCTGGCTGTTGCGGCTGGAGGCGGTCCTGCATGCCGCCGGCCTGCATGAACAGGCCGCGCTGTGGGGAAACGCCGGACCGTGGCTGGCCTGGGCGCGGGGGATGGACTGGCCACAGGCCTTTGAAACTCCCCGCAGGCCTGCCCCGCGGCCGCCCGTGGCGGTGCGGCCATCCCGGCTGTCGGTGACCGAGGTGGAAACCTGGATGCGGGATCCCTATGCCCTCTATGCCCGGCATGTGTTGAGGCTGAGGGCGCTCCCGCCCCTCGATGCCGACCCGGAGGCCGCCGACTATGGCACTCTGGTGCACAAAACCCTCGAGATCTTCCTGAAAACCTGGTCCCATGCCCTGCCGCCCGATCCGGAAGCGACACTTTTGGCGGTAGGAGGGGAGGTGTTTGCGCGTGTTCTGGACTGGCCGGGAGTGTGGGCCTTCTGGTGGCCACGGTTCACGCGCATCGCCCGCTGGATCGTCCGCCGCGAACACGAGCGCCGCCAGCCGGGCACCCGAATCCTTGCCGAGGCCACGGGGCGGATGGTTCTGCCCCGGGCGGCGGGCCTTGAACCGTTTCGCCTGACCGCCAAGGCCGACCGCATCGAAATCCGGGCCGATGGCCGGCTGGTTCTCATCGACTACAAGACCGGACAGGTGCCATCGCCAAAGGAAATCGCCGCCGGGTATGCGCCGCAATTGCCGCTGGAGGCGGCCCTGGCGCGGAGGGGAGGCTTCTCCGGTTTGCCCGCCGGGCACACGGTGGCCGAACTTTTGTACTGGCGTCTGTCGGGCACGGGTCCGGGAGGGGAGGAGAAATCCGCCGGGAAGGATGCCGACCGTCTGGCAGAGGAAGCCTTCGCCGGCGTGCGGGCGCTGATTGCCGCCTTCGATCGTCCCGAGACTCCCTATGAGGCCCGCCCCCACCCCGTTCTGGCGCCGCGCTATTCGGATTATCAGCACCTCGCCCGTATCAAGGAATGGGCCGCCGGTGGCCCGGAGGAGGCGGAATGAAACCCGTCGTGCGCATCGCGCCGTTGCAGTGGGGGCTGTCTCCCGATGTCACGACCAGGCGTGCCGGGTTGCAGAACGGACCCTTGCCGAAGAACTTGCCGAAGAATCGGATGCAGGGCACGTCCAGACTGGACGTGGAGGGGATTCTGCGGCACACTGCCCGCACGCCAAGGCAGGGCTGGCGCTGCTGGCGGTTGTTCTCATGGCCGGGACTTCGGCACAAGCAACACAAGCAGCGGCGCGCACCTATGCCTGGACGGCCGGTGTGGCCGTCGCCCCCCCCGAACACGGCCGCCAGCGTGCCGAAACCGCCCTTGCCGGCCATGGGGATCGCCTGTGGCTTTCCTACCTCGATGCGGCCTATGGCCGCCGGTCCGACAGCGGCTCGTGGGTCGCCTGGCCGCGCAAGGTGACTCTGTTCACGTCCCCTGATCAGGGAAAAAACTGGCAGGCCCTGCCCAATCTGTCGGAGATGGGGGGGGACGAGGCGCTGACCACGGACCAGACGGGCGCCCTGTATGCCGGGTGGATCCGCTATTTCTATGATGCCGATAAAAGGCTGAAACAGCGGGCGGCGGTCGCCCGAGTCGGCGCCGATGGCAAAGCCGGACCGCTCATCGAATGCCTGCCGTGGGAACCTTTGTCCACCGCCCATGACCAGACCAGCCTTGCCTCCGCCTCCGGGAGCGGAATCCATGTCGTGGCGACCGACATCCATCCTCGTCATCGGGGGCAACCGCAGCTTTTGTACGCCCGGGCGACGGCGGAGGGCACGTCGTGCCAGCATGCGCAGCGGCTCGGCACTATCGGCGCGTTACCCCAGGCCGGGGAAACCACGGCGGGCCTTGTGATCGCGGGGCCGAAAGGGTATGTCACCTCCGCCGATGGCGGAGGCACCTTTTCCCCGCCCCACCCACGCCCCTTCGCCGACAAGCTGGCGCGGC
The DNA here is from genome assembly GCA_009773045.1 of Rhodospirillaceae bacterium. Taxonomy (GTDB): domain Bacteria; phylum Pseudomonadota; class Alphaproteobacteria; order Rhodospirillales; family Rhodospirillaceae; genus WOUV01. The sequence goes on from WOUV01000080.1 coordinate 7,829, forward strand.
TCGCCGTTTCGCCCGATCGCACGACCGTCTATGTCACGGGGGACAGCGCCTGGAACGGAATCTGGGTTCATGCCTCCGAGGACGGTGGTCGCACGTGGCGTCGTACCGAAGTGGTACGGATCGGACCGGCCAAAGGGTGGCGCTTTCCGGTTGTCCACGCCGACAAGACCGGACGGGTCCATGTGGTGTGGATGGAAGACGGCGCGGGGATCGGTGCCCTGTATCATGCCCATTCCGGGGATCGCGGCAAAACGTTCTCACCTCCGGTCCGGATTTCCGATACGCCGTTCCCGTTCCCGGCCAAGGCGCCGCCCCCGCCGCCGGGAACACAGGACGGCAGCTGGATCGGGGATTACATCGCCCTGACATCGACGAAGGAGACGCTGATCGTGGCCTGGAGCGACCAACGGGCCGGGCCTTCCCTCGCAACCGTTTACGTCCCACGTTTTGTTGTTCTTTGAAGTTACCACGGAAACAGAATATCGAAGATCTGCTGGCCATAGCGCGGTTGCTGGACATCGGTGATTTGTCCCCGCCCGCCGTAGGCAATCCGTGCCTCGGCAATTTTATCCCACTGAACGGAATTGTTGGAAGCGATGTCCTGGGGGCGGATGACTCCGCTGACGTGCATGTCACGCAACTCCCTGGCGGCCGGCGATGACCAGATTACCGTTGGGCAGAATCTGGATGATGACGGCGGCAAGGCTCAGGTTGATGGCTTCATTGCGGGTGATGTCGCCGGTGCCGGAGTAGTCGTGACTGCTCCCGAAATTGACCAAGCTCATTGCGTCCACGCCGTCGGGCAGAACGGCGTTCAGGGCGCCTTCGTATCCCAGCATCTTGGTCAAATGGGCTTTTTCTCCCTCCCCGCCGCGGTTGCTGGTGCTTTTGTTTTTGAGGCTGGCACTATCTGCGATGCTGACCACCACGGTGAGGATGTCTCCCACTTCGGCGGCGCGCTGGTCCTTGAAGAAGGCCCGCGCCCCCGGGCGCCACAGGGAATTAGCGCTCGGCTGGTGCATCACCGGCGCCGGCATGGGCAGGCTGACCGGACGGTACCCGGGATTTTCGACCGGATTCTGAATGGGCGACAGGGCCGGCCCGCCGCCGACCTCGCTCAACCGCTGGAACGTGTTGCAGCCGGCAAGAACGCCAAGCACCATCAGCACGAGAGCCAGCCGTCGGCAGGGTGCAAGCCGGCGGGGTGCGGGCCGACAGGGTGCAAGAATGAACGGCATCGTCTCTCCTCCCGTGTTCGGCGGTTACTCGGCGGCGGCCATGATGGTTGCCAGGGAGACGCGCACGGTGTTCTCGTCAACGACGGTCGCCAGGATGGTCTTGCGGCTTGCCATGTTCTCGACCCGAATGCTCGCTTCCCGCACGCCGTTTTCAAGGGCCTTGCCCCGCACCGTCAAAACCATGCCGGGCAGCGCCAGAATCACCGTCACCGCTTTGTTGCGGGTGATCAGAACGGGTTCCTCAAGATCGTCCTCGCGCAAAGCGCCCCCCTCGCGCAAGGAGCGAGTGGCCATGCGGCCGATCATGCCACGCGGATCGGTCAGGGTTTGGGAGCGCACCGTCTCGGCCGGCAGATTCCGCCAGTGCAGGTCAGAGGCGGTAATGATATCGCCCTTCTTGAGGGGACGGCTTGGCACCGGCACCGGCACGGTCATGACCACGCGGCCCGCAAGAGTCAGCCGCTGGGTGTTGGACGCCTCGCCGGCGACGATCGTTCCGCTGAAACGCCCCTGCGATTCATCATAGGCCAGATCCTCGACCGTGACATGGGGGTCCGTCGTGACCGGAACGACCAAGGCAGGAGTGCGGCTGCTGAAGATCACGTCGGACTCAGCGGCCATGCCGCGCGCGACAAGGGCCTCCCGCATGGTCTCCTTCAGGGTTTCCACCGGCAGGGTTTGCCCAAGCCGTTCCACGATGGCCCGTTCCTTGCGGCTGGTGGGCTGCCAGGGCACACCATAGGCCCGGGCAACCTTGTACAACCATACCGTATCAAGGACGAGACGCCGGCCGGGGACGGGGGCGGCGGCCACCACCTGTTGGGCATGGAGGCCGGCATTGTCGAACAGATCGCCAAGGCGTAAGGAGTCCTCGCTAATCTGGACCGGCGTTCGCAACAGGGCCGGGGGCAGGATATCGGCGGCGATGGCCGGAGCGGTTGTCAGAAGCAGGATTAAAGCAAGCACTAGGCGTTTCATGGAACCCTCCGTTTCCCAGGGGGTGCGAGGAAGGTGTGCTTCCCCGCGTGTCGTTTATCGGATTGTATTGTTTTTCTTCATTATGTTCCCTTATTTCGAATTGACGGTGGTGGACATCATTTCATCGGAGGTTTGAATCACCTTGCTGTTCATTTCATAAGCCCGCTGGGCGCTGATGAGGTTGGTGACCTCGGCCACCACATTG
>WOUV01000081.1 GCA_009773045.1 Rhodospirillaceae bacterium
ATGGTCTTCTGGCCAACCATTTTTCCTGGCACAAGGAAACCTTTTTCGGCGGCCTGTACCAGAAGGTGGTCGCCCAACACTCGGGGTGAGCCGGGGGGGGGGGGTAAGGCCCTAGGGGCGCGCCGGCGGGAACAGAACATTGGGCAGAAGGGGTCACAGGAGAGGGGGGACGGGAGATTCCGGCGTTCGTTTACGATAGCGGTGTCTTCGGCCGACGGCCAGATCCGGGCCGCGTCCGACGGTGTTCCCTTCGCCCTGGCCCATGCCGCCGGCCGGCCGAAGGGCGCACTCACCCCCCATCCCTTTTTCCATCTCGGGACCCTTGGAAAAGCCTGCATCGACGTTCTGGCGCGCATCACCCCGGATTTCGCCACCGCGCCACCGGAGGTGTTCGTGTCTGGCCGGACGCTCAAGCATATCGAGGAACGCCGACCGGGATTCCTCCAAAAACTGGGCGGCCTGGATGGTCTTATCTCGGCCTGTGGCCGCGTGTTGCCCAATCCCACTGCCGGAAAGCCCTGGTCACGTCCATGGATCGGCATAACGTGGTGAACATCCTTGCGCCTGTGGAACATTCGCGCCTGCGAAAGGCGGAGGCGCGCCTTGAGGCACTGGGGATCGACCCGAAGGATACGGCGTTCGTTGGACTGGAGGGACGCACGCTCCCCTCATCCTCATCGGTCCCACCCGCGGATGGCGCCTCACGCGGCCTGCGACTTTCCGACGGTCAGCCCAACAGCGTTATTCTAGCCCAATCTTCCCCCGACGGTCAAGGGGGGGCCGCGCGCCACACCACGGTCAGACCCCGTTTCTATTTCAATCATGGGCTGAACGTGCGCGGCTATGACGCGCGGGCTGCCCTTGATGTGCATCTGTTCGAAGACCATGTGCCGTTTTATGTGGCCCGGGCGGTAGAAAGCGGCGGACCGGTTCTGGAACTGGGGTGCGGCACCGGTCGGGTCAGCCTCGCGATGGCCGAGGCCGGCCTTCCTGTCACGGGAATGGAGCCGGCGGCGCCCATGCTGGCGATTGCGCGGGCCAAGCGCGCGAGCGCCGCGCCGGCCGTACAGAATCGTCTCGAATTCGTCGCCGGCAACATGACCGATTTTGATCTGGGCCGGATCTTTCCCCTGATCATAGTGCCGTTCCAGGTTTTTCAAGAGTTGCTGACGGTCTGCGATCAGCGGGCGGCCTTGCGTTGCATCCGTGCCCACCTGCCGCCGGGGGGGCGCCTTGTGTTCGATCTTGCCGACCCGCGGCTCGAGGATATCCTGGTGCCCGTCGAGGATTCCCCCCTTGCCTTGCCGCCTGGTGGATCTGGGCGGAACCTGGCTTGAAAGCCGGATTCTGTCGCGGACCAGCACTCCGCCGACTCAGATTCTGACCGAGGCCTGGCATTTCATCGAACGGACCCCCACGGGCGTGGTGCTGGCCGAGGAGGAAGAAACGCACAGCCTGCGGTGGACCGGACGCTGGGAAATGCGGCATCTGCTTGAATTGGGCGGCTTTACCGTCACGGCCGAATACAGCGACTTCCATGGTTCGGCGCCGGGCCACGGTCGCCAGCAGGTATGGATCGTCCACAGAGTCCCTTGATCCCTGGCCTTCACGGTTTTTCACACGCTCCAGCCGTCTATAATGCTTGCCTGATGTTTCATCCCATGCCACCATTCAAATGGTGAATCATAAGGATCCTCGTCGGTGCCAGAGAAGAATGAATCAAACACCCCCGGGGGCACACCCTCATCAGACCGTGCCAGAGCCGCAGAATACAAGTAAAAAGGGAATGGCGCGTTTTCAGGCCGCTGCCGCCCTGATCGATGCGCCGCTCCTGATTGTTCGGCGTTCGAATGCACGGATCGTTTTTTCCAACAACGCCGGAGTCCGGGCGCTGGCTGCCTTGTGCGGAACCCGGGCAAACGGCCGTTGCCTGCGCGATGCGCTCCTGCCCGATCCCTTGAGCGCCCAGATCTTCAGTGTCGCGTTGAAGGCCGGCCAGGGTCGGGTGCGTGATCTTCTTGTCCCGCTGCCTCTGGTCCCAGGCCACCAAACGTGGTGCCGTTTGTCCCTCGAATCGTTCACAGACGACGACGACGAGCCGTGCGAGATGATCACCTGGCAGGAAGTTCCGCCGGAAAACGAAAAACACACCGTGCATGGCATGCTGGAAGCCAGCGATTACGCCAAGTCGGAGTTCATGGCCCGCTTGAGTCATGAATTGCGCACGCCCCTGAACGCCATCATCGGCTTTGCGGAAATGTTATGCCAAGAGGTTTTCGGGGTGCTTGGCAACGAGAAATACCAGGAATACGCCCGTGACATCCATGAAAGCGGGCGTCATGTGTTGCGTCTCATCAACAACCTGCTCGATCTCGCGCGGATCGAGATGGGGCGTTATGAACTGAACCGCCGCATGATCGATGCACACGCTGTGATCGAAAGCGCCCGTCGTCACGTTAGAGTGTTGGCCGATGACCGGGCCGTCATCGTGGCCCTGCGCCTCGCCGAAGGCATGCCGCATGTGTATGCCGACGAATGATCCCTGCGCCAAGTGGTCATCAATATTTTGTCCAATGCCATCCGGTTCAGTCCGATCGGCAGCCGGGTGGAGGTGCGCGCCGCGGGCCGATGCCGCCCGGTTCACGGTGAGCGTGACCGACAGCGGCACGGGCATTGCGCGTGAGGATCTGGAACGAATCTTGCGTCCTTTCGAACGGGGCCGTAATATCATGGTCACCGAAGATGGAAGCTTGGGATTAGGCCTGCCGCTGGCCAAGCATCTCGTTGAGTTGCATGGCGGTGCGTTGCGAATCGACAGCACCCTTGGTTCCGGCACCTGTGTGACCCTTCAAATGCCGCGGGTCCCCGTTCACGGAGCAGAGGCCTGAGGATATGGACTGTGGCAACAGGACCTTTTCCGTGACCAAACTTCCTGTAGCGGCGGACGCGTGTCTTTGATACTCTGCTGCGGTGGGGAGAGGGGGAGATGGCTGGACGAAAATGACGGTGAAAATACCAGCGAAAAAGGAAGAGAACAAAAAACGCAAAACGATTGGCTTATTTGCATCCATGCAGAAAGATGTTCTCAAGCCGCAACCGTTTTATTTGTACTTCCGTTCCTCGTTTTCTTCTTTTTGATTTCCGTCTGTTCTGTGTGCGCAACCATTGATGGCTGCGTTTCCTTTGTACTCTATACGGAGAACTTGCGAATGGCTACCGGAACCGTCAAATGGTTCAACACGACCAAGGGCTATGGTTTCATCCGACCAGAGGATGGGACCAAGGATGTCTTCGTGCATATCTCGGCCGTCGAGCGCGCCGGGCTAGGCTCGCTGACGGAAGGTCAAAGACTCAACTTCGAACTGGCGCGCGGACGCGACGGCCGCACATCGGCAGCCAATCTGCAAATTCTGGATTGACTGCCTGTGACATGTGATCCCTGTGGGTCTTGATCGTGAGGGGTCAAGGTTCCGTGTTGTGTTCAGGGGTCTGACGGGTCGGAGAACATCCCCTGCGGATATACAACCTCCGTCAGATACAGCCCGTGGGCCGGAGCCGTAGGGCCGCCGGCACGGCGATCACGAAGGGCGAGCGCCGCCGCAAGGTCGGCGCTTGTCCATCGTCCCTCTCCCACCAGCCGCAAGGTTCCAACCATGTTGCGGACCTGATGGTGGAGGAATGATCGCGCCCGGGCAGTGACGGCGATGCTGTCGCCCTCGCGGACAATCGTCAGAAGGGCGAGCGTGCGCACGGGGGATGTGGCTTGGCAGCCGCTGGCACGAAATGTGGAAAAATCGTGCCGTCCCACAAGGCATCGCGCGGCTTCCGCCATGGCCGCCTCATCCAGGGGAGTTGGAACCCACCAGGCCCGGCCGGCCGCCAAAGCCGGCGGAGTCTTTCGGTTGAGAACACGATACAAATAATGCCGCTCAATGGCCGAAAAGCGGGCGTGGAAATGCTCCTCCACTTGTTCCGCCGCCAGGACCACCACCGGATGGGGCCTCAGGTGGGCGTTCAAGGCATCACGGACCCGCAACGGCGGATAGGCGCGCGGCAGATCAAGATGGGCCACCTGTCCCAGGGCGTGCACACCGGCATCGGTCCGCCCGGCGCCCTGGACCGTCACCGTCTGTTGACAGAAAGCCAGAACCGCAGCCTCGATGACCTCCTGCACGGAAAGGCCATTGGCTTGGCGCTGCCACCCGACGAACGGGCCGCCATCGTATTCAAGCGTCAGTTTATAGCGCGGCATGACAAGAGGTCCTGAAGGTGATGGGAACTTCCGAGAACAACGGATTTCCAAAGAATAACGAAATGTGGGCGTGTGGGGGAGGCCGGGCCTTGCCCATGTTTTGTGAAGACCTTGTCTTCTTTGGGGTAAAGGGTATATAGAGGGCCTATCGTATCGCCGGGCAGCGAGGGAATGTTTCATGATTCGCGTGCACAGCCGACTCCGTGACTGGATCCTGCAAGGGGCGCTCATGGTGGGGATGCTGGGTGCACCCCCAGGCATCGCGGGTGCCGAGGAGGCCCCCATGGCGGGCGCCCAGGCCGGTGCCCAGGAACGCATCGCCGCCATCGTGAACGACGAGATCATCTCACGGCACGATGTCGAGAATCGTCTTGATTTCGTTATCGGCACATCCGGCTTGGCCAATACACCCGACGTGCGGCGCCGCCTGCTGTCACAGGTTCTGCAAACCCTGGTGGATGAGCGCCTGAAGATGCAGGAAGCCCACTCCTTGCAGTTTATGGTCAGCGATCTGGAAATCGCGAGCGCCGTCGCCATGATCGAGCAACAAAACAACCTGCCGCGCGGGGGGTTCGAACGGCTGATTGCCGAACGTCGCCTGGACCGCGCTACGGCCATGAATCAGTTGCGTGCCGAAGTGGCCTGGTACAAAGTCACGCAACGCACCGTGCGCCCCTCCGCCAAGGTGGGGGAAAACGAGATTGACGCATCCTTACAGACCCTCCGCGCCGCCGCGGGCCAGCCACGGAATTTGCTGGCCGAGATCTTCCTGGCCGTTGACGATCCGGCCCGGGAGGACGATGTGCGCACTCTGGCTGAACGTCTGGCGGAACAACTTGGCGCCGGCGCCGATTTCAAGGCCATCGCCCGTCAGTTCTCGCACAATGCCTCGGCGGCGGCCGGCGGTGATCTTGGCTGGATGGCCCAGGGACAACTGGACCCCGAGATCGAGGCAACGCTTGCCACCATGCAGCCCGGGCGACTGTCTCCCCCCATCCGTACCTCCTCAGGCTATGCCATCATGCTGTTGCGGGATCGGCGCAGCAGCCGTGGTGCCGGTGAGACCCGCTTCACCTTGAGCCAGCTTTTCATGCCCACCACGGGTCCCCAGGCCCTCCCCCCGCAAACCCGTTCCGAATTGATCGAGGCCGCGCGAACAACCTCGTCCTGCGCGGCGTTCGAGGCTTTGGCGCAAAAGACCAAGGCGCCACAATCCGGAGCGTTGGGGCAAATCGAGGCAAACGATCTGCCCCAACAGCTCCGTAATGTTGTCCTCCCATTGCCTTTGCACACCGCCAGTGCCCCCGTGTCCGTGGAAAACGGCATTGCGGTGCTGATGGTGTGTGAGCGGACTGATCCTCCACCCCCCGATCTTCCCTCGCGCGAGGAGATTTCCCGCCAGATCGAAGCGAACAAAATCACCTTGATGCAACATCGAAAGTTACGCGACCTGCGGCGCGCCGCGTTCATCGAGGTGCGGTTGTGATCGATGAAAAACACCCTTTGCCTCTTGCCGTCACCATGGGAGAGCCGGCCGGCATCAGCGGCGAAATCACCTGCAAGGCCTGGAGTCGGCGCAATGAAGGGCTGGCCCCGTTCTTCGTGATCGATGATCCCGACCGGCTGGAGTCAGAGAGTCGCCGGCTGGTGGGGGGGGCGGTCACGGTCATCTCCGCACCGGAAGAAGCGGCAGCGGTGTTTGCGCGCGCGTTGCCCGTTCTGCCCGAACCGCTCGCGGTATCAAGCTTTCCTGGACGGACGGAGCCGGCCAATGCCCGGGCCGTCATCGCTTCCATCGCCCGGGCCGTGGCCCTGGTGCGGGAAGGACGCGCCAGAGCGGTGGTCACCAATCCCATCCACAAGAAAGTCCTGTACGGCGCCGCCTTTCCCTACCCCGGCCATACCGAATTTCTGGCGGCCCTGGCCGGTTCCGATGTACGCCCGGTGATGATGTTGGCCTGCCCGGGCTTGCGGGTGGTGCCGGTGACCATCCATGTGAGCCTGCGCGAGGCCGTTGCGACCTTGAAAATGGCCGACATCATCGCCTGTGGCCGCATCACGGCCCATGCCCTGGCGACGGATTTTGGCATCGCGCGGCCAAGGCTCGCGGTTGCGGCCCTCAACCCCCATGCCGGCGAAGGCGGTGCCATGGGGGAGGAGGAAAAGATTCTGCTCGGGCCGGCCATCGCAACGTTGCAGGCCGAGGGAATCGATGCTTTCGGGCCGGTCTCCGCCGATACCCTGTTCCATGCCAAGGCCCGCGCCGGGTATGATGCGGTGCTGTGCATGTACCATGATCAGGCCCTGATTCCGTTGAAGACCATCGATTTTGCCGGGGGTGTCAACATTACTTTGGGGCTGCCGTTCGTGCGGACATCGCCCGATCATGGCACGGCTTTTGACATCGCCGGCAGCGGCCGGGCCGATGAATCAAGCCTCGTTCAGGCCTTGCGGATGGCGCAGGCCATAGCGGCGCGCCGGGCAAAGGTGTGGACGTGAGGGAAAAACAGGAAACAATCATGGGAGAGGACTCATTCTCCCCCACCCCCCCACCGGGCGTTGGTTTGCCGCCGTTGCGGGAGATCATCGCGGAGCATGGGCTGCATGCCCGCAAGGCGCTGGGGCAACATTTTCTGCTGGATTTGAATCTGACAGGGCGCATCGCCCGCGCCGCTGGCGATTTGACCACGGGGACGGTGCTTGAAATCGGTCCCGGCCCGGGGGGGTTGACCCGCGCCGTGCTGGAGGCGGGCGCGCGGCGGGTGGTGGCCATCGAACATGACCCTCGCTGCCTTGCCGCCCTGGCCGAGATCGCGGCGGCGTGGCCGGACCGGCTGATCGTGGTGGCGGCCGATGCCTTGACCATCAATCTTGCCGATCTGGGGGAAGCGCCGCGGCATATCGTTGCCAATCTGCCCTACAACATCGCGACGGCCTTGCTGCTGCGATGGTTGCGCATGCTGGCGGGGCTTTCCGCCATGACCGTGATGTTCCAGAAGGAAGTGGCGGAGCGGCTGAGTGCGCCCCCTCGATGCAAGGCGTATGGCCGGCTGTCGGTCATGACCCAGTGGCTGTGCACGGTGCGGGCGCTGTTCGACGTTTCCCCGCGGGCCTTCACGCCTCCTCCGCGCGTGACCTCGACGGTGGTACGCCTGGAGCCGCGCCCCGTGCCCTTGGCCCCAGCGTCGTGGCCGGCCCTTGAAACCGTGACGGCGGCGGCTTTTGGCCAGCGGCGCAAGATGCTGCGGCAAAGCCTGAAAAGGCTGGGGAATGCCGAGACACTGTGCGCGGCTGCTGGTCTTTCTCCCACGGCCCGCGCCGATGAAATCGAGGTCGCTGGTTTTTGTGCCCTGGCACGGGCATGGGAAACGGAATCGCGGGGGGGAGAGGCACCCCCGCGATTCCTTTTTACGAACGGAGTCCCCCCATGATCCCCCCCCTCCGCCGGCTGTCCGATCAACCAACCCTTTATTTGCTCCCCACCATCATCGTGGTGTGCATCGCGCTGATGGCCTTCGTGGACCAGCCATTGGCCCTGTATTGCAAAAGCCACCTGTCCCCGCACTGGGAAGGCTTTTTCAAGGTTCTCACCACACTCGGGGAAGGGTGGGGATGGTACGCCGCGGGGAGCGGGGCTTTTCTATGGGGATGGTGGCGACACAGGCCGGCGACTCGCGCTGCCGCCCTGTGGCTGCTGACCACCCTTTTGGGATCCGGTCTGCTGGTGCATGGGCTGAAGGCCATTCTGGGACGGAGCCGTCCGCGTCTTTTGTTCGAACAGAACGTTTATGGATTTGATGCGTTCGATGGCCTGCATTGGGCAACGCAGTCGTTTCCTTCCGGCCATAGCCAGACCATCTGGGCAGCGATGACGGTTCTGATGGTGCTGCGGCCCAACTGCCGTCTTGCCTTCATCGTGGTGGGATGCCTGGTCAGCGTCAGCCGGGTGGCCACCACGGTCCATTTCCTGAGCGATGTCGTCATGGGCGGCTTTCTGGGGATGGCTTTTGCCTTGATGCTCCGCGATTTCTTCCTTCGCCGGGGCAAATGATGGATGAAGGGGTCGAGACCGCGTTCATCCCACCCCCCGCCCCAGGGCCAAGGCCCGCAACAGAATGCCGATGGTTGTGCCGTTGTGGAGCATGGCGGTCACGGGCGGAGGCAAAAGACCCTGTGCGGCGCCGGCCATGATGCCGGTGTTGATGCCAACGGACGCCCGGAAATTGCTGCGGATCAGGGCATAGAGTCTCCTGCGCCAGAATCTGTATGTCGGCCACCGCTTCCAGCCGGTCGTCCATCAGCATGATGTCGGCGGTGGCGCGGGCGATGTCGGCGGCCTGAGGCATGGCGATGCCAACATCGGCCACGGCCAGGGCCGGCCCGTCGATGCGGGCCTTGTCTTCGGGCTGTTTTTCGCAGAACACGCCATCAAGGCCAAGAGCCGCCCCCATGGCTTCCGCCTTGGCCCGGGTATCGCCGGTGATCATCAGGATTCTGTTCACGCCCGCCTAGCGCAAACGTTTCAATGTCGCGGCGGCCTCCACCCGTACCCGGTCCCGCAAGGCAATGATCCCAAGAGGGGCGCTGTCGGCGCTGATGAACATCAACGCCTTGCCCTCGTCTTGCAGACGCGTGATCCTTTCGTGCCCAATGGCAAAGGAGACGCCTTCGTCCTCTTCCAGGTAATGGCGGCTGCCGATGCGGATTCGCCGCCCCCCCACCTGGCTTGCCACACCATGGCCGATGATGAAATCCACCTCCTCATGGGTGATGTGGGCAAAGTGCCGGCGGCGGGCCAGCGTCACCACCGCCGCGGCGATGGGGTGAGTGGTATGTTCGGCCAGCGAGGCGACAAGGGCCAACAGATCCCCTTCCGTCATGTCCGGAGTCAGGCATACGATGTCGGTGATATCAAGGGTATTGGCGGTGAGGGTCCCGGTTTTGTCGAAGATCACCGTATCGACGTGCGCCAGATTCTCGATCGCCTGGCCGCCCTTGACGAGGCACCCCATGCGCGCCGCCCGGTACATGGCCGCCTTCAGGGCGATGGGGGTGCCGAACTTGACCGCGCAGGCGTAATCGACCAGAAAGACCGATTCAAGCCGCCGCCAGTCGCGGGTCAAGGCGAACACCATGGCCCCCCCGGACAGCACGGTGATCATCACCCGCCGGTCGGCCATCTGGCGCGACTGGCACTGAATCTGCGAGGGTCGGTCCAGGGATTCGCGGATCGTGCGGGAGATGCGGGCCATGGTGGTGGCCGCGCCAACCCGTTCCGCCATGACCACAAGGTTCCCTTCATGCACCACGGTTCCGGAAAGAACGGTGTCGCCTTGCGTTTTTGGGATCGGCAGGCTTTCACCGGTCACGCTCGCCTGGTTGACCGTGGCCGTGCCCGAGACCACCACCCCGTCCACCGGGATGAGCCGGCCCGTGCCCACCACCACCCACTCGCCCCTTTTCAGAGTCCGGTAGGGGACTTCGATCGTGCGGCCATCGGTCGTGCTTTCGATCCAGACCTGCTCGGGTTCGGCATGCAGCAGTTTTTCCAAAAGGGTGTCGGAGCGCCGCGCCGTGCTGGCCTCGATCCAGCCACCCAGCTCCAGCAGGAAACGAGCGAAATTGGTGGTTGCAAATTCCCCCCGCAGCGCCGGCAGGCCGATGGCAACGGCATCCAGCACCTCGACCTTGATCCCTTCGGTCAAAAGAACCTTCAGACCCCGGGACAGAACATCGGCAACGTTGAGCCACGTCAGCACCGCCCGCCACGGCGGCGGCAAAAGCCACGCCCCGATCCACGCCCCCGCGGTCAGCACCACTCGTACCGGGTCGGGTTCACCACCGGTCGGGAGCGGAGAGGAAGATGGAAGGAACGTCGGCGCTCCCCGCACCACGGCCTTCAGGATTTCCGCGCGCACCCCCTCCGTTCCCTGGTAGCACACGACAACGCTCCGACACCCCGGATTGGCCCGCACCGAAACCACGCCCGCCACCTCTTCGATCGCCCGGAGCAGACGATCGCTCAGATCCACGCGCAGGCGTAACCGCCCGGGAATGTCGTGGACCACCGCAACCGATGCCGGAGCACAAGAAAGAGATGGCGCCACGGGAAAAGCCTTCATGACCCACCTTCGGGCGCCTTGGGGGAGGAGTCGCGGGGGGGGGGGGGGGGGGGGGGGGGGG
>WOUV01000082.1 GCA_009773045.1 Rhodospirillaceae bacterium
CCGCGACTCCAAGGGAGGCGATCGTCCACCGCGTCCCGAATGCGCGCCGTTGTGGCATCCGCCGTTGCGGGCGGCCTTGCCGGTCCTGGCCCTGACGCTGCTGGTGGGGCGCCATGCGCAAATCCGCTATCTTGGCCCCCCATGCCCAGGCGACGATGACGGCCGCCGTGGCGGCCTGGCGAAGTTGTTTACCCGCCTGGTTTCCACTGCCGCACCCAAGCTGGCGCAACACAGCCTGGTTGAAGCGCAATCCATGGTTCGCTGCGACGCTGCTGCCGGCCTTGCGGCACAGGGTGCGCGAGGTTCTGGAACTCTGACATTCCGTTGCGATGGTCCTGGATGCCCGCATCTTTTTCGTCACGAAAGGGTGCGGTCCGTTATAATGCCTGCCAAGCCTGATCGTGACCGGTCAGGGGGCGTCTCCTCCGAGCGCAAAACAAGAGTGACGCTCAGTGGTGCAGTTGGCGTGAACGGCAGTTGCTTGACGGGTTCTGACGGGAAAAAGAGGTAAAGCGGATGGCAGCGGAATGGGAAGGTCGGCTGTTTTCCCGGGGATCGGAGGAAGTGGTCGAGGAGTTGCGGCAGGAATTCCTCGACGAGTTGGAGGACAACCTGCGAGAGCTTGATGTCAGCCTCGATGCCACCCGGCGCGGCAACAAGCCGGTTGCGGATTTGATTGTCGAAATCCGCAAGTTTGCCCTGCCGTTGCGGGGGCAGTCCGCCAATTTCGGCGTGCGTCTGCTGGGCACCGTGGCGCTGCGGTTCGAGGATTAGCTGACCAATGCCAGGGGCGATTTATCGGCGCGCGCACTGGAAGACGTGCAGGTCTTCATCGACACTCTGCTCGATATCCGCAGTGGCAAGATTCTCTGGGACACCGAGGCGGGGGATGTTGTTCGCAAACTGCCGGCCAAGCCGATCTCCTTTGATCCCACCACCATCGAGATCCGCAATATCGAAGTGCTGTTGGTCATGCTGCACAGCGCGCAGACCCACTATGTCGAGCGGGAACTCCAGCAGTGCGGCTATCGGGTTTCGATCTGCTCCCACCCGTTCGAGGCCTTGCCGCTGGCGGTGCGGACACGGCCGGACCTTGTGATCATTTCGGCCATGATGCCGGAGCTGTCCGGCATCGATCTTGCCATTGCGCTTGCCGCCATGCCGGCCACCCGGAATATTTCAACCGCCATCATCACCAGCCTGAGCGCCGATGATGAATACCTGAAGTTCCTGCCCCGTCAGGTTCCCGTCATTTTCAAGGGGCCGTCTTTCGGGGATGATCTGTATCGCACACTCGATCGTCTGTTTTTGATCTGAATCGCGACACTGCGGGGAAGGCGCCGCCTTCTCCGCAGTGCTGCCGTCACGGGATTGTCCGGAATAGGGATCAGTGTTTCGGCGCGCAGGGGTTGCCTGCCTTCGGCGCGCAGGGGTTCTCCGCTTTCGTCGGAGCACAGGGATTACCCGCTTTCTTCGGGGCACAGGGGTTCCCCGCCTTTGGCGCGCAGGGGTTGGCCACCTTTGGGGCACAGGGGTTCTGAGGAGCGCCCTCGGCCAAGGCCCCGGCCATCCCACCGATGGCAACGAAACTGCCCACGGCGGCGGCAACAGCACAGGTGCGGAGGAACGTCGATACTGAACGCATGGTTTTCTCCCGTTGAATGGATGATCAGCGGGGACAGACCCGCTGCCCCCACGGATTCGCGACAGACGGAAGAAAGGTTACGGTGTGCACAAAAATATGTCCCTTTGGAAAAACCAAGATGGTCAGCCGGCTTCCTCGTGCAAATGACGGCGCTCGTGTTGCAGGCACAAAAGACGGCGCCAAGCCTCCGGCGAGGGATGGGTGGCCAGAACGGTTTGCAGAGACTCGATCTCATGGGCCAGGGCCTGGTCGTGCAGGGCCGAGAGCATGTGCTGCCAGTCCCCTTCCGGATCGGCGCGCTGCCGCTGGAATTCAGAGGCAAGATAACGCTCAAGTCCCGCCATCACCCCCCCCAGGGCCGAAACCACCTCGGCCCCATTCAGTTCGGGCCGTTCGGTCAGCACAAGGACAGCCGACTCGATCACGCCCGCCAGGTCTTTGTTTCCGGCCAGGGCCTCGGCGGCCTGCTCTGCGTGGTGGATCAGCACGGGGGGGTGCGCCAGCAGAAAAGCGGTAAACACACGCTCGGTCAGCTCCGTGATCCGTGGCATGAGGGGCGTTCCATAGGGGAAGGCAAGGGGGGCGTTGTGTGTCTGCCTTTGTGATCGTCGTTCCGCGCGCCCCCGATGCTGTCGTTGCGCGCGTTCAGTGCGCAGCCGTTCGTACAGAAGGCTGCGATAGTTGGAACGGATCGACGAATCGGCAATCCGTTCGGTCAGGGTTTTGATGTCCTGTTCCAGCGCCGCCCACTGTTCCGGGGTGGCGGGTTTGCGTCCGGCCCACAAGGATCGCCACAGGGCCTCGGACAAGGGCAGGGCGGCCTCGAGCAGCGTCGCCAGCGCAAAAGCGCCTTCCGTCCGAACCAGGTCATCGGGGTCCTTGCCTTCGGGCAGCAGGGCGAAACGCACCGACACCCCCGGCTTCAGAAGCGGTAAAACCCGTTCGGCAGCGCGGGCGGCGGCGCGCTGTCCGGCACCATCGCCATCAAAGCACAACACCGGCTCCGGTGCGAGGCGCCAGGCCTGCGTCATCTGTTCTTCGGTCAAGGCGGTTCCCAGCGGGGCCACGACATGGGAAAAACCAGCCCCCGCGAGGGTGATGACATCCATATAGCCTTCGGTCACCACCAGTGTTCCTTTTGCGATGGCCGAATCGCGGGCCTGGGCCAGGCCATAAAGCACCGTGCCTTTCTGGAATAAAGCGGTGTCGGGCGAGTTCAGATATTTCGGCTGGGCTGTTCCCAGAACGCGCCCGCCGAAAGCGATCACCTGACCGCGGACGTTCGTGATGGGAAACATGACCCGCTCGCGAAAGGTGTCATAGGACGGACGGTCCCCGTCTGGCTGCACCAAAAGCCCCGCCGCTCGCATCATATCTTCCGCCACGCCCTCCCGTTTCAGGGCAGCCTTGCAGGCGTTGGCGCCCGGCGCGAAGCCAAGGCGGAACCGTGCGATCACTTCCTCCGCGAGGCCGCGCCCGTGCAGATAGGTCCGCCCGGCCTGACCCGCCGGCAATCGCAACTGCCGTTCGTAAAAGGCCGCGGCGGCTTCCATCACCTCCAGAAGGGTTGCCTGGCGCTTGGCTTTCTCCCGTTCTTGCGGGCTGGCGCGGGGCACCTCGATGCCGGCCTCCCGGCTCAGGCGCTCCACGGCCTCCTTGAAAGACACCCCATCTCTGTGCATCACGAAGTCGATCACGTCGCCATGGGCGCCGCAGCCGAAACAGTAATAAAACCCCTTGTCCTCGTTGACCGTGAAGGAGGGCGTTTTCTCCTTATGGAAGGGGCACAAGCCAACATATTCCCGCCCGCGCCGCACAAGCCGGACCCCTTGCCCCACCACGGTGGCCAGCGGTCGGCGCAGGCGCAACATGTCCAGAAAAGCCGGGGGCAGGCTCATGATCGTTTCACTTCCGGCGCCGTGCCGGTTCGTGCGCGGTTCAGGGGGACAGGCGTTTTTTCACAAGGGTGCTCGCCTGGGCGAAATCCATCTGGCCGGCATGGCGCGTGCGCAAGGCAGACATGATTCTCCCCATATCTTTCAATCCCTGTGCCCCAAGATCGCTGATGATGGCGTCTATGGCGGCAGTCATTTCCGACTCATCCAATCGACGGGGGAGGAAGCGTTCGATGATAGAGATTTCTTCCCGTTCCTGCGAGGCAAGATCGAACCGATTGCCCTGTTCATAGAGGGCGATACTGTCCCGCCGCTGCTTGACCATCCCTTGCAACATTTGCAAAATCTCGGTCTCGCTGATGCCCTCGGCATTGCCATGACCACGCGCCGCGATGTCGCGGTCCTTCAGTGCCGCCAGAATCAACCGCACCGTCGAAACGGTTCGCGTGTTTTTGGCCAGCATGGCGTGTTTTAACGCATCGCTCAAAGTTGTTCGCAGCATGATGTCCGTCTCCAGCACATTCGTATCCGTGGTCTGGAAGATTTCAGGGGTGTGATTCTTCAATCACCTTGGCCCACGCGCGCCCTTCGGAAATAATGCGTTCCGCTTTTCCAAACGACTCACTGTAGCATGATCCGCCAGGGCATAATACGGCAACGTTCGCAAGGCACGCATTCAACGGCGATTGACCTGCCGTGCGCAAAGGTGTTTCTGGCAACAGGGAAAATCGCTGTTTCGGGATAGGGAAACCATGCCACCTGTTTTTTCCGTTCTGTCTGAAGAATCCCGTTCCGCACCGCCCGGGACCAACGCCTGTCTGATGCTGGCCGACGGCGCCGTGTTCTGGGGACGCGGCGTCGGCGCCGTGGGTGCCGCGGCGGGGGAGGTCGTGTTCAACACGGCGATGACCGGCTATCAGGAGGTTTTGACCGATCCGTCCTATGCCGGCCAGATCCTCACCTTCACCTTTCCGCACATCGGCAACGTCGGGGTCAATGACGAGGATTGGGAGTCCGCCGTGCCGGCGGTCCGGGGATGTATCCTGCGGGCCGACATCACCTCGGCTTCCAGCTGGCGCGCGACGGCCTCCCTCAACGCCTGGCTCAAGGCCCGGAACGTGATCGGCCTTTGCGGGGTTGATACCCGTCGCCTGACCCGCCGCATCCGCGACGGCGGCGCCCCGAACGGCGTGATCGCCCACGCCCCGGAAGGCGCGGCGCTGGATCTTGACGCCCTGGCGGCCCAGGCCCGGGCGTGGCCCGGCAGTGCCGGACTTGACCTTGCGCGGGATGTTACGTGCCGCGAACCCCATCAGTGGGATGAAACCCTGTGGCAGTGGGGCACGGGATACGGACGCCTGGTCTCTCCCCGCGTGCGGGTGGTGGCCGTGGATTATGGGGCCAAGCGCAACATCCTGCGCAGCCTTGCGAGCGTCGGGTGTCAGGTGACGGTGGTGCCGGCCACCGCCACGGCCAAGGATATTTTTTCCTATCGGCCGGAGGGTGTTTTTTTGTCCAACGGCCCCGGAGACCCCGCCGCAACCGGTGTTTACGCCGTG
The DNA here is from genome assembly GCA_009773045.1 of Rhodospirillaceae bacterium. Taxonomy (GTDB): domain Bacteria; phylum Pseudomonadota; class Alphaproteobacteria; order Rhodospirillales; family Rhodospirillaceae; genus WOUV01. Next base: position 5,100 of record WOUV01000082.1, read on the forward strand.
CCGGTGATCCGGGCGATTCTGGAGGCGGGGCTGCCGCTGTTTGGCATTTGTCTTGGCCATCAGATGCTGGCCATCGCCTTGGGGGCACGCACGTATAAGATGGACATCGGCCATCGCGGCGCCAACCAGCCGGTCAAGGACCTCGCCACCGGACGGGTGGAGATCACCAGCCAGAACCACGGCTTTTGCGTGGACCGAACCACCATGCCGGCCGATGTGGTGGAGACCCATGTTTCGCTGTTCGACGGTTCGCTCGAGGGATTGCGGGTCAGGAACCGGCCCGTGTTTTCGGTCCAGTATCATCCCGAAGCCTCGCCAGGTCCCCAGGACAGTCGCCATCTGTTCCAGCGTTTCGCCGAAAGCATGACGGCGCCACGGTAAGGATTCCATGGGTTTTAAGAAGCGCCCTACACCATGTGCCGAAGCACCAACGCCAGCTTCTCTCCCCCGGAAAGACGGACCCGCGGCCCTAGGACACGAAACCCCCCGGCCTCCAGACGCCGCAAATACCGCTGATAGACCGCCTTCATCAAGGCCGCCGGTCGGGCGCGCCCGCGCGGACAAACGGCCAGAATCCGTTCCGCCTCGGCAAAGTGATGACGGGCAAGGTGCGCCAGATCCGCACAGACCCGTGGCAGGGCCGGATGCCGCAGGATCTCGGCCACCGGGGCCTCGACCGCCACGCCATGGGCCGCCAGGAACTCCCGCGGCAGATACAGCCGCCCCCGTCCGGCATCCTCGGCGATGTCCCGCAGGATGTTGGTCACTTGCAGCGCCCGTCCCAGGGCGTGCGACAAGGACTCCCCCTCCGCCGCCGGCAGGCCGAACACCCGCACCGACAGCCGCCCCACCGCGCTGGCCACCCGATCACAATACAGATCAAGCTCGGCCAGGGTTGGCGCGTACACCGGGCCTTGCGCATCCATCACCATGCCATCGATCACCGCCAGGCAATCGTCCCGCCGCAAGCCGAATCGGCCCGCCGCCGTGGCGAGCGCCGCGGCAACCGGATGCCGCGGCGAACATCCCTCGTACAGCCGCGTCACTTCTTCCCGCCACCAAGCAAGACCGGCCGCGCGTTCGGCGGGATCGGCGATGTCATCGGCGATGTCGTCCACCGTCCGGCAGAAGGCATAGATCGCAAACATCGCCGCGCGTTTTTCGCGGCCGAGCAACGCCATGGCCCAGAAGAACGACGTTTGCGCCCGTGCGGCCACGGCGCGCATGGCGTCGTTTCGGAGTCGCAGGGGACGCTGTTGGATTCGGCCCTTCCACGCGCCGCCCCGGCCCGCCCAGAACTGAAACGCCGAGTCGATCGTCATCAGGGTATAGAAGAAAGCGGCGACCGGCAGCGCCAACCCCTCCCCCCACCTCCGACGGTACACGGCAAGGGTCGGTCTGTACACGAAAGCCATCATCCCCCACGTCAGTGCGCCGATTCCAGCCATGCCCCAGGCCCCGGTGAAACTTCCCACCCCCACGGCCACCGGCCCCGCCAGATAGACCAGAATCATGGCCAGCACGGTTCCCACCAGCTGCCCCACCCGATGGTCGAGTTGCACGAAAGCCGTGCGTGTCACCATGGACCAGAGGGCGGCACGGGAGTCATAGGCGCGCAAACTGCGCACCGCCCCGCTCAGCCCAAGCCAGATGGAGCCTTGCGCCTTCATGAGGCGGGCAAGGGCGCAGTCATCGATCAGACGATTGCGGATGAGGGCGAAATCCCCCACCGCCTTCAAGGAATCCCGCCGCACCAGCAGGCATCCTCCCGCCGCTGCCGCCGCCGGATGGCGGGGATCGTTGACGGCGGCAAAGGGGTAAAGCTTCTGGAAAAAAAACACGAATGCCGGAATCAGGAGCCGTTCCCACCGGCTTTCACACCGCAACAGCGCCATCACCGACACAAGATGCCGTCCTTCCCCCTCTGCCTTGCGGACCAGCGCCCGCACCACCCAGGGATCATAGGCGATATCGGCATCGGTCAGCAGGACATAGCGGGCCTCCGGCGCCAGAACATCGGCCCGCCCCAGGCCCTTCGCCATGGCCCACACCTTGCCGGTCCAGCCCGCCGGCAATGCCGTGCCGCTGGTCACCTCCAACGGGGTCATCGTGCCCGCCGCCGCGGCCCGGGCGGCTTCGCCCGTGCCGTCGCGGCTGTTGTCATCCACCACGATCACCCGCAGACGCCCCGGATAGTCTTGCCGCAATACCGTTGGCAGGGATATGCCGATGACTTCGGCCTCGTCCCGGGCGGGGATGACAACCACAACCTCCGGCCACTCCCCACCGTGCGGCGTGCCGACGGCATCCTCGATCTGCAAACGTTCTTCCGCCTGCCAGAACCGTCGGCGGAACAGAAGCAACCCGCCCCAGATGCAGCACGACACAACGGCCAGCTCCGTCAGCATGCGATGTTTTCCTGGATTTTCGACGAAGTTCAGGTGACGGGCGTGGTGCCCAGGGACGGAATTGAACCGCCGACACACGGATTTTCAGTCCGTTGCTCTACCAACTGAGCTACCTGGGCCTTGGACCGTCAGCACACGGGCGCGTTTTGATAACGGAAACCACTCAGGCTGTCCAGATCTAAAACCCCACAAGGGGAAAAGTTTTCAAAAGCGCCCTTGAAACACCATTTTGAAACAACACATGGCGTCCTTCTCGAAACCCCTCACGGGGGGAGAACGAAGGTTTTGAGACGTGCCCTATGGGGCCTCCCCTCAACTCCGGGATGCCCTGCGGTCCACCATCTCGGAAATCTTGATCGCCACGTCCGCCTTTTCCGCGGGGTTGAAGGCCCGTTCGATGGCCAGGGACAGCTTGGGCAGCAGTTCCAGATCCTTGTTGTCCGGACGAGAGGGCCCCTGACGGATGCGATGCACCAGACCCACCAAAGACATGGCAAGTTCGGCCACATGGGCATAGCAGGTACCCCGCAGCCGGCGGCTCAGGTCTTCGGCGCTCAACAGCAGATCTTCAAGGTGACGAATCAAAGTACTCCCCGTTTTCCCGGTACTGTAAAGGGGCAGAATGCTGACCATCTATCAGTTTAGCGCAATGGGTTGTTGACGGCAGGAATCTGCGTGTGATTCAAGGGGTCTAGCTTTGATGGAAGGGGGACTCAAATC
>WOUV01000083.1 GCA_009773045.1 Rhodospirillaceae bacterium
AAAAACCGACCTGCCCCTTCATGCCCAGCCCCCTAGCACGTCACCACAAAAGAGAGAATCACGAATCGCTGCACGGCGCCAGTTTCCGGAGGTGTCCAGGTGCGGCCGAATCACCGCACAGCCCCGTTACGTTGTGTTCGAACGGGTCCGGGGGAAGCTGTTCACGGTCAAACGTGAACCCGTGAACGGCGTGTTCTGTCCGGCGTGCGCGCCAAAGCTTGCGGTGCAGGCCACGCTTTTTACTTGGCTGCGCGGCTGGTGGGCCGTGCCGATGGGGCCGGTCTATGCCATGGCCGCCATTGTGCGCAATGTCTGTGGCGGCTCCCGTCCCAGGGAGGCCAACGCCCGGATTCTGATTCATCAGGCGCGGGCTTTCATGATGCGGGGGGATGGCGACATCGCCCGCGCCGTTGCCGAACAGGCCCGCCGTTACGCCGTCACACCGGAAACATCCCGCGCCCTGACCCTGCTGATCGCGGCGCTGGCCGACCGCCCCGTACGACGGCTGCGCTGGCGGTTGCGCCGGAACGTGCAGGCGGTTTTATTGCAGCTCGCGCCGGGGATCGGTTTGCTGATGTTGGCCGTTCTGGTGCACTTCGTTTTATCCGATCCCACCGTGGAACAGACGCAACAGACTCGAGCGTGGCATGAAACCGCATGGTCCGGAATGGTTGAAACTTTTCACGAGATTGCGGATCTGTTTGCCGGTCCCTCCGTCGTGCCGGGTGCGATGACACCGATCGCGGGCATTTCCGCTGCGGCGACACCTGCCCCGGCCCCTGGTCTCTATCACGTGACGCGCCTTAAGGCGAACGTGAGCGCCGGACCGGAGGCGGATTCGCGGCTTCTGGTTTCGCTTGACCGTTTTGCCTCTGTGGAGGTGACGGAGCGTCAGGACAGCCCCAAAGCCCTGCGGGTCATCGCCCCCGGCGGCGTGATCGGCTACATGGCCGTCGATGCCCTGGCTCCTGGTCTTGGCAGCATCGCCGAACAGGCCTGGTGCCTGGCCCATCGGGGATCGCCGGTGGTTAACGGAACGGTCCTGCATCCGCCTCCCGGCGGCCAGCACCATTTTATCATCCGCAACACGACGCATGACGATGTTCTTGTCAAGCTCAAGAATGTCACCGACGGACGTTCGGTCGTTGCCCTGTATGTCGCGGCCGATGCCATGGCTCAAACCTCTGGCATTCCCGATGGCACGTATTGGGTGGTTCTAGCCACCGGTACCGATTTCAGCCGCGTATGCGAGACCTTCACGCGCGATGTGCGGACCGTGGCCTATCCGCACACCCGTACCGTTATGGCGCATTTCGAGGATAACCGCTGGATTGGCGCCTCCATCGCGCTGACTTTGCGTCCGCCAGGCACGACCTACACACCGGCTGAAAACATCCCGCCGGAACGGTTTCGGGATTAAGGCTGGGGCGCCTTCGAGCCTGTTGGCTTCAGGCCTGTTGGCTTCAGGAAAAGGCTGCCGCGATCAGGGAGCGGGTATAGGGGTGTTCGGGCGAGTCGAACAGCCGGGTCGCCGGTCCCGATTCAACCACCCGGCCCGCCTTCATGACCACGAGGTGATCGGCCAAAGCCCGCACCACCCGCAAGTCGTGGCTGATGAACAGGTAGGCAAGCTTGTATTTGCGTTGCAAATCGCGCAACAGGATGACAATTTGCGCCTGCACCGAAACATCCAGGGCGGAGGTGGGTTCATCGAGAATCATGAACCGGGGTTTCAGAACCAAAGCGCGGGCAATGGCGATGCGTTGGCGCTGGCCGCCCGAAAATTCGTGCGGAGAACGGTTTCGCATGTCCGCCTTCAGACCCACGTCTTCCAGGGCCGCACCGATCAAGGCCTGACGGTGTTCAGGCGATTCGCCGATGCCATGGACCTTCAACCCCTCCTCGATGATTTGTCCCGCCGACAGGCGCGGGTTCAGGGAGCCATAGGGGTCCTGGAACACGATCTGCATTTGCCGGCGCAAGGGACGCAGACGGGCGTTCGTCAGGCCGTCGATGGGGCGTTGCATGAGCCGGATCGGTCCTGTGCTGCGAATCAAGCGCAACAGCGCCTTGCCAAGGGTGGTCTTGCCGGAGCCGCTTTCCCCCACGACCCCGACCGTGTGGCCTTCGCGAATGGCAATCGAGACGCCATCCACCGCCTTGACCGAATCGCCCGGGCGGCGCAAGAACCCCCGCTGCACGGGGAACCACACGCGCAAATTCTCTGCGGCCATCACTTCCGGGGCGCCGGGTTCGGGCGCAACCGGGGCGCCGGCGGGTGTGGCCGCCAGCAGAAGGCGGGTATAGGGATGCTCGGGCGCGGCCAGAAGACGTTTGCAGGGCGCCTGTTCCACCAGACGTCCCTCTTTCATCACGGCAACCGTGTCGGCGATTTTTCTGACAATCGACAGGTCATGGGTGATGAACAAGATCGCCATGCCAAAGCGGGCCTGAAGATCTGCAAGCAGTTTCAGGATCTGGGCCTGAATGGTGACGTCAAGCGCCGTCGTCGGCTCGTCGGCGATCAGAAGATCGGGTTCGTTGGCCAGGGCCATGGCGATCATCACCCGCTGGCGTTGGCCGCCGGACAGGTGATCGGGCAGGGCGTCGAGGCGTTTTGCAAGTTCGGGCAACCCGACCAGTTCCAGGAGTTCCAGTATCCGTTCCCGTCGCGCCCGGCCCGACAGGCCTTTGTGGATTTCAAGGGTTTCGCCGATCTGGCGTTCGATGGAATGAAGGGGATTGAGCGATGCCATGGGTTCCTGGAACACCATTGCCACCCGATTCCCCCGGATCTGCCGCAGCACCGCGGCCGGCGCGCCGATGATCTCGTGCTCCCATAACCGGATGCTGCTGCCCGGTCCATGAACGGCGTGCGGATAGGGCAGGAGTTGCAGGATCGACAGGGCCGTCACCGATTTGCCCGATCCGCTTTCGCCCACGAGGGCCATGGTTTCCCCCCGCCTCAGATTGAAGGAAACGCCATCGACCACCCGGGCGCCATTGCGGCCGAAAGCAACCGAAAGATTTCGCACCTGCAACACGGGATCTGTGTGATCGGTCACGGAGTCCTGCCTTTCATTCCCGCAGCGTACACCATATCGGCGTATGGTCTGAAGGTTTATCGCGCCCCCGCGGTTCCGTGTCAATAGCGCATGCCTCCAGCCGGTCGGCGGCCTGGGGCGACAGCAACAGGTGGTCGATCCGCAGTCCAAGGTTGCGTTGCCAGGCACCGGCCTGGTAATCCCAGAATGTGTATGCGCCCGGAGCATGGTTGAAGGCCCGGAAGGCATCCGTATACCCCAGCCAGAGGAGGGACCGGAACGCCTCGCGCACCTCCCTCCGGCACAGGGCATTGTCGGTCCACTGTTCGGGGGCATACACATCATCGTCGGTGGGGCAGACATTGTAATCTCCCCCCAGAACCACGGTTTCGCCCCTGTGCAGAAGGGTCTTTGCGTGATCGCGCAGGCGCGCCATCCACGACAGTTTGTAGGGGAACTTTTCGCCATCAACGGGATTACCATTGGGCAGGTAGAGCGAGGCCACGCACACGCCGCCCGTTCCTTCGATACGCGCCTCGATATAACGCGCCTCGGCATCGTCCGCCGCCCCAGGCAGGATCCGCGCCGTTTCCACCAGAGGCCGGCGCGATACAATGGCCACTCCGTTGTATCCCTTCTGGCCATGGATCAGGCTATGATATCCAGCCCCCTCCAACTCGAGTCGCGGAAAGGACTCCTCGGGCGTCTTGATTTCCTGGAGCAGAAGAACATCGGGGGCCGCCGTCCGCAACCAATCCAGCACATGGGGCAGCCGTACCTTCACGGAATTGACGTTCCAGGTGGCTATTTTCAGCATGTTCCTTTCCCAAGGTCATATTGTCAGGGCCGACGGGCTTTTCCACCATGGCCCTCGTCGTTGACGCCGGGTCGGTGTTCCATTGACGCTGTATCAATGGCAATTCTGAATTGACATTGTATATTAGGTTTGTTGATGATAATAGAGTGCAGCAAAACTTGTTGCACTGCGAGGAACGGCTCCATGCGCCACATCATAAGGGGAACTCCGAGGTCAAGAACCGGCTTTCCGGTGTGGGGTGTCCTGGTGCTGGCGGTGGCCTTTCCTTCGGCTGCCCTGGCGCAAGGGGAGAGCGTGTGTCCACCCTTGCCGATCACGCCGGTTGTCAATCTGTACACCGATGATGGATCGGTTCGTTTCGACCACGATGTGACTCAAGCACAAATTGCCGCTTTGTACAAGGAGGATAGCACATCAACCCATGGGGTGCTGGGGCATCCGGTGGGATTGACGCGGACCTCCGTCAAGTTTGACATCCGCACCGAGTTGCAGCCGGTGCGTCTGCCAGACGGGGCCTACTGTCTGTGGGTGACCCGGGTTGATGCCGTGCTGCGCTATGCCGATACCGTGATCTATGTCGATAAACGTTTCAAGCCCGGCAGTTGTCAGTACGAGACCGTTCTTGATCATGAACACACCCATGTTGCGATCAACCGGCAAACGCTGCACGCCCATGCCCCGCAGATCCGTCTTGCCTTGGACACGGCCGTGCGGCGCATCACCCCGGTTGTGGTCCACGATCTTTCCCGCGACCGGAACCGCCCCATTACCCTTTTGCATCAGGCGGTGGAGCCAACCATCGAGGCGTTCAACAAGGCACGGGATCAGGCCAACGCGGCCATCGACACGCCTGACAACTATCGCCGCACCCAGGCGCTGTGTCAGGACTGGTAATGGGTTCTTCTCAAAACCCTCCTTCTGGATGGGGGAGGGAATGGGACAGGGGTCATACTTTCCAGATCCCGTGCGCCGGGCGCATTCCCTGTCGCGGGACGCGAGCGTTGTGGGAACGCGATGAGAAGCGCGGGGTGAGCCAGCGCAAGGGGCCAGGGGTGTTGACTGAAGAATCGTCCATACGGGAACGCCCATGGGGGTGTGGGGAGGGTCCATGATACGGGCGGATGACTTTTTGCTGGTCGCGCGAACCCAAGGGTTCGACTTCTATAGCGGCGTGCCGTGTTCCTTTCTGACGCCTTTGATCAACCGGGTGATCGGCGATCCGGCCACCCCCTATGTCGGGGCCACCAGCGAAGGCGAGGCGGTGGCCATCGCCGCCGGGGCGTGGCTGGCCGGACGGCAGACGGTGGTCATGTGCCAGAATTCCGGCCTTGGCAACACCGTCAACCCCCTCACATCCCTCAATGCTCCGTTTCGCATCCCTGTCCTGCTGGTCGTGACCTGGCGTGGTCAACCGGGCCGTCCGGATGAGCCGCAGCACGCCCTGATGGGGCCGATCACGCCGGCCCTCCTGGATCTCATGCAGATCCCAAACCGGCCGTTTCCTGAAAGCGTCCCACACCTCATGTCGGCTTTTGCCGATGCCCGCGCCGTCATGGACCGGTACGGGGTGCCGTTCGCCTTCGTCATGGCGCAAGGGGCGGTTGCCGATGAAGCACTGCGTGAAGCGCCTCGTGCGCCGCCGTCGCCGGGCATGGTGGTGGATCTGTGCCGCGGCGTGGTGCCCCCCCGGCCAACCCGGGCGGCGGTCCTGGCTTGCGTCCTTGCCATGCTGCCCAAGGATGCCGCCGTGATCGCCACCACCGGCAAATGCGGGCGCGAGCTGTTCACGCTTGCCGATCGGGTGCAGCATTTTTATCTGGTGGGCGCCATGGGGGGGGCAAGCGCGCTGGGACTTGGGGTTGCCCTGAACACCACCCGGCCCGTCGTGGTGCTGGATGGCGACGGCGCTGCCCTGATGAGAATGGGCAACATCGCCACCATCGGGGCGCACGGCCCGTGCAACCTGATTCACATTCTGCTCGACAACGGCGTGCACGATTCGACGGGCGGACAGGCGACCGTTTCGGCGGGGGTATCCTTTGCCCGGGTGGCCGGCGCCTGTGGCTATACCCTGGCGAGCGTCGTCGATACGGTGACGGACTTCGAGGAAGCCCTGCGGCAGGCTTTGGCGCAACCGGGGCCGCACATGATCCATGGGCGTCTTTTGCCCGGCAGCATGCCCAAACTGGGACGCCCCACGGTGAAACCGGAAGAGGTCGCCCGCCGCTTCAAGGACTTTCTCAAATCGGATGTGGTTGAGAAGACAAAGGGATAGATCCGCCGCAGAACCGGTCTCTCATCGTCCGCTCCCCGGGCGCCCTTGCAGGACGTGCAGGACGTGCAGGACGTGCAGGACACGACCGCTGCCAGGAGATCCCGTTGTCTCTCAACGCTGATGGCCCCTTTCGTCTCCTCCACCCGCCAGGCAAGCATTCGCCAAGCAGGTCCCGAAGCGTAGCGCCGTTTTATTTTTCTGAATCCAGAGCGGTGTTTTCGCCCACTCCCGTGTCCACATCAAGCGGTGTTCCGGTCACATGGGCATACAGAAGAACATCATTGATGAATTCAGCCTCCTTGTCGGCGGCACCCTTGTTGCGGCGGAAGGCCACGACCCGCTCGACGGCCTTGACATTGAAGCCGTCGGATTTGATTTCGGCTTTCAGATCCTTGAGTGAATCCTTCAGCGCATCGATTTCATCCAGCAACCGTTCCAGACGCTCGACATAAGAAGTCAACTTGCCTGCCGTGTCGGAACGGGCTTCCTGCGTGATGTCTTCCATAGCCGATTTTTCCTCCGTTGACAGACGGCCCAGATGCCATCACACACAGTCATAGAACATCTCTCGTACAAAAGACAAGTCCGGAATGGATTCCACACAGGAGCATCGCCTTTGAAGAGGAGTGCCGTGGTTTGTTTTGCCCCTCACGCGCCGGGCGGCGCGGCCCCAGGGTCAGTCAATAATGCCACCAACACCTGTTCACGGATGCTAGGCATGGATGCTCCTCTGTTCAGGGGGGGGTGCGGCGAAATCAGAGTGTCTCCCCGCATGATATGCGGAGAGATTGGTTGCCAAATGCGGCGAAAGGGCTTAATTTCTCCGCAGATATTGCGGAGAAATGCTCGTGTATATCTGGCAGGACGACGACTGGCCGAAGTTTCGCTGGGACGCCGAAACCCTTTTGGCTCCCCTGTCCGAGGCTCGTTACAAACAGGGCCGGCTGCTGGGCCAGATGGAACGGCTCGGTTTCGACCTTCGGCGAGAGGCTTCGTTTCAGGCGACCGTCGAGGACGTGATCCGGACCTCGGAAATCGAGGGCGAAAAGCTCGATCCCACTCGCGTGCGGTCTTCGGTGGCGCGCCGCCTTGGCCTGCCAGATGTCGGATTAACGCCGCCCGACCGTCAGGTGGAAGGCGTGGTGGACATGATGCTGGACGCCATGCAGAACTCTGCCAAGCCGCTTTCGGCGGAGCGGCTGTTCGCTTGGCATGCCGCCTTGTTTCCTACCGGCTTTTCGGGTTTGCGCAAGAGCATCGTTGGCAGCTGGCGCACCGATTATGACGGTCCCATGCAGGTGGTTTCCGGCCCCTTGGGTCGGCAGAAAACGCATTACGAAGCGCTGCCTGCCAGACGCATCACGGCCGAGATGAAACGCTTCCTCGCCGGGTTCAACGATTCGAAGCCTGTGGATGGACTGCTGCAAAGCAGCCTTGTACATCTGTGGTTCGTCACCATCCATCCTTTCGAAGATGGCAATGGCTGTATTGCCAGAGCCATCGCCGATCTGGCCTTGGCCAGGACGGAGGGCACCGGACAGCGCTTCTACAGCGTCTCAGCGCAAATTCAGCGCGAACGCAGCCTCTACCATGATGTGCTTGAGCGAACCCAGAAAGGGACTCTCGATGTCACCGAATGGCTGGTCTGGTTCATGTCCTGTTTCAGCCATGCCATCGATACGGCGGAAAAGGACTGTCGGTCCGTCTTGCGCAAGGCGGAATTCTGGCAGCGTTTCGCCGAGGAACCTCTGTCGGCGCGCCAGAAGACGATCCTCAACCGCTTCATGGACGATTTCAAAGGGAATCTGACGGTGCGCAAGTGGGCCACCCTCGGGAAATGCTCGGTCGATACGGCAAACCGCGACCTCAACGACCTGGTGGCGCGGGGCCTCCTGGTTCGCAATCCCGGAGGCAGCAAGCGCACCAGCTATAGCGTTCCCGGGATCGAGGCTGGCGTGCCATAGCGCACCAAGGCGGCACGTTTCCGCCCTTCGTGAATGTTCACGGATTTGACCGAGGCATTTGCGCGGTCTAAAATCCGTGAATGCTCACGGATACGCA
>WOUV01000084.1 GCA_009773045.1 Rhodospirillaceae bacterium
TGGTTCACGCGCGGCATCCAACGCATCGTCAAAATCATCCAGGCGTGCCTGCCGCTCCCCCGCCTCTGGAAGGCCATTCTAAACTGATGGATGGTCAGCAGCCTTCCCTCTCAATGCAAGACTCAACCCCGGTATCGTCTTTTCCGGACGTAAAACTTAAACAACTGCGTCACCTTGACATAGAAAGCATCATCCACGAACAGCCTGTCTACCATATCAGTCTCGATGGTAAAATAGATGAATTGTGCGCCGAATTGTATGTTTCCATGCGGGATATCAAGCGTTCGCTTGCTTTTCGTATCAATGGATCGGAGACAATGACGCAAATCACAAGCATCCTTGACTTTCGCATGCTAAAACATCTTGTCAAGGACAGATTTACAGCCAACCGTACTTTCAGCATCAACATGCATCTGAAAAATGTTTTATCCGATGAGTTCGATGCGCTGATTCTTGACAGTCAGCCTCAAAATTTGTTTATCGAATTGGCATACAGTGAAATATTGCGATCGATAGATGATTTCAGAACCACGGTAACCAAATTGTCCCATTACGGCATCCGTATCATCATTGATCACGTTCCACTGGAGGTATTCCCCTATCTCTTTATCCCCCTTGATGAGATAGAGTTTGTAAAGATCGTTTGGGACGCGTCTTTCGAGACGACGACGCGTCTTGGAGATCTCACAGCCCAGGCAGATCAACTTCCACAAGTGATCTGCTGCCGTTGCAGCAACCAGGAAAACGTCCAAACTCTCCTTGCCCATGGCATCACCTATTGTCAAGGATTCGGCGTGACCGAACATGCCCGTGCCGTCGTGCCAGAGGTTCTCTTAAAAAAGAATCTTATAAAAAAGGATCTTCATCCGCGCACCCCTTTCTATAAACAGAAAAAACCTGTCCTGACACCGGAAGAGCATGAGGATTCCTATAAACTCAAACGAAAAGTTGAGCAGCTGCAAAGAGAGCTAGCCCCGGTTCGTCGCGTTTTGTTCCAGGGCGGCATAAAGGCATGGGTGCTGAAAACGATCCTGGGGGTATGAAAGATCTTTTGCGTTGTCCCTGGAGTGCTTCGCTTCGCTCGCAATGACGGAGGGGCCTGAATTGCTTCGTCTTTCGCTAGTAACGAAGAGGAGTATTATACCAAGGCCAGAAAATGATGACTTGTGGTTGGCGAGGGCTTGCGCTGACTGAGAAGATGTGATTCGATGGAAGTCGGATGATGGCACCTGAAGGCGAGCGTGAACTGTTCGCGGACCCGCCGGAGCAGACGGCTCCGGAGCGTTCTGGGCAGAGGACATGCCACGGATGGCGGAGCGGCGGCAGGATCCAAACCTCTGTATCGTGATGATCGACCGCACCGACCTGAACAACATCCGAGGCAATCCTGTGCATAGTGTTGACGCTTTCCGCCGTCATGAATTTTTCTATCGTACTATTATATATCAGAAAGAGATACGACCATGATCCTCACCATTCGCATTAAACTGCTGGCGGGATTTGCCGTCCCGATCCTGGCCATTTTACTCATGGCCGGTATCACCACGACAGGCATCAACGTCTTGCGCGCCATGCAGGATGATGGCGCGAAGCGGGCCGAGGCGGCCGTTGCCGCGACTGAGGCCGCCGGCATGGGGGCAAAAACCTATCGTTTCATCGCCGATTCCATCATCAACCGCAATTTCGATACGGCCGAATGGACGACCGAATGGACCGCCATCAAGTCCGAAATCGCCCAGAATACGAAAACGATCAAAACCATGGCCCACACTAGCCAGGAAACCCAACTGGCCGAGGAAGGGGAGGCCGCGCTTCTGGCTATCATCGCTCTGTTCGAGAACGAGATGATGGCGCTCCTGAAGGCCACGGACGAAGGGATAGCTCTCTAGATGCGGGAAGTCGATGACCGAATCGATCGGCAGGTAGACATCGTGGTGCGCGCCTATGATCAGTTTTCTCAATCTTTGAGCGATGAATCCCGTCTGGCGGACGAGATGTTTGACAAAAGAGGAGTGCTGATCCTGTGGGGCAGCATCCTTGCCGCCGCGGTCGCCACGGTTGCCGCCCTAGGCGCGGCGTGGGCGATTGCCTCTGGCATTACTGGTCCGGTCAAGGCGATGACCGATGCGATGACCCACCTTGCCGGCGGCGACAAGTCGGTGACCATTCCCGCCACTGAAAACAAGGACGAAATCGGCGCCATGGCCCGCGCAGTGCAGGTGTTCAAGAATAATGCCATTGAACTTGATCGCATGACATCGGCGGATGCCGAGGAACAGAAGAAACGGGCCGAGATGGAGAAGAAAAAGGCGATGAACGACCTTGCCAACGCTCTTGAAGCCTCTGTCAAGGGCGTGGTCGAGCGGGTTTCCCGCGGGGCGGAGGCCATCGTGGAAACCGCGGGCCAGATGGGCAAGAAACTCGACACCAGCACCAGCCGCACCCTCGATGTCGCCGAAGCCTCCATCCGCACCGCGCAGAACGTGGATACCGTGGCCGCGGCGGCGGAGGAACTGTCGGCCTCCATCAACGAAATCAGCCGCCAGGTGGCGCAATCCGCCGAGATTACCTCTAGCGCCGCGGACGATGCCGGGCGCACCAACACGGAAATGAAAAGCCTTGCCGAATCGGCGTAGAAGATCGGCGAGGTGGTTAAACTGATCAATGACATTGCGAGCCAGACCAACCTTCTGGCCCTGAATGCCACCATCAAGGCAGCCCGGGCCGGCGATGCCGGCAAGGGCTTTGCCGTTGTTGCGGCGGAGGTAAAAAATCTCGCCAACCAGACCGCCCGGGCCACCGATGACATCAGCGCCCAGATTACCGCGGTCCAGAACGCCACTGGGCGGGCGGTTGCCGCCATTTCCGGAATCGGGGGGACCATCGTGCGCATCAACGAGATTTCCGCCACCATCGCCGCCGCCGTCGAGCAGCAGGGGGCGGCAACCAAGGAAATCGCCCGCACAATGCCCGCACCGTCAGCACGGATGCGCAGGCCGTCTCGGACAGCGTCGCCCCTCCGTGACCGGCGCGACCGCCTCTTCCTATGGGTCAGCCATCCAGGTCATCTGGGCGGGGGGCGATTTGAAGGAGCCGGTCGGGATGCTGACGCGACAGGTGAACAGCTTTCTCGCTTCGATCCGTTCCGCCTGATCAACGCAACGGGAGGAATGGCACGCCCCAAGTTGGAATCAAGGGGATATAAGGAATATCCAGCCCCTCTCACAGTTTGGCTCCTTATTATCTGTTTCAACCAAGACGTGGGTGGAAACGCAATGCCTTTTCCCCGGCCCCTATGGCCAGTTCCGCGACCACCGTACCGTCTTCGCCGAACTGCGGTATGGGTTTTGACGTGGCCCCCTCACGTTTTGTGATTTTCCGGCCGCCGTTGGGGGATGTCTTGCGCTTAAGCCGTGCGGCTGCCATCATGAGGGAGGGTTTTGCGGGGAGGGGGAGCGGGGATGGGGGTGTTTTTTGCGCGGCCGGTTTTGAATTCGCCTTATGGAGTTCCTTCCCGGCACTGGCAGTTGGATGCCGAGGGGCAGCCGACCGATATGATCATGGCGGCGCGCCGCCGTTCCGATCTCGTTACCCCGGTGCCGAAGCCGAAACGGCGCAAGGGCGCGCAGACCGAGATGGTGCTGGACAGCGGCGACGGGTTATCGACCCTTGAGCAGGAATACAACCCGACGCCGATCATCAACGAGATCCGCCACCATGTCGATGACTGGCGAAACCTCAAGAACCCCGACCAGTGGCTGGTGACGCCGCAGACCGCGCGCCTTTTGCGGCACTGGCGGGCGCATCCGTTTCAGAGCATCCGGCCTTTTTTCTGTTAGGTCGAGGCGGTCGAAACGGTCATCTGGCTCACCGAGGTTGCGCCGAAACTGCGGACCCGTGGGGCCAAGTTTTGGACTCATCTCAAGGGCGCCAACGAGCAGGCCAACCCGGAACTGGTGCGCCTCGCGCTCAAACTCGCAACCGGCGCCGGCAAGACGACCGTGATGGCGATGCTGATCGCCTGGCACACGGTCAATGCCGTGCGGCATCCGAACAGCCGCACCTTCGCGCGCGGGTTCTTGCTCGTGGCACCGGGGATCACCATCCGCGACCGGCTGCGGGTGCTGCTGCCCAATGATCCGGAGAGCTATTTCCGCCATCGCGAACTTGTTCCCGCCGACATGATCCGCGACATGGAGCGGGCGAAGATCGTCATCATCAACTACCATGCCTTCCGGCTCCCCGGCCGGGAACGCCTCGACCTCGCCAAGGGTACCCGTGACGCCCTGGAAGGCTGGCGGGGCGAGACCCTGGAGACCCTGGAAAGCGAGGGGCAGATGCTCCACCGGGTCATGCCCGAGCTGATGGCCCTGAAGCGGATCGTGGTGCTGAACGACGAGGCGCACCACTGCTACCGGGAAAAGCCCCACGATGGCGAGACTCTCAAGGGCGACGACAAGGCCGAGGCCGAACGCAACAACAAGGCCGCGAAGCTGTGGATCTCGGGCCTGGAAACCGTGAAGCGCACGCTTGCTTTGCAGGCGGTCTATGACCTGTCGGCGACACCGTTTTTTTTGCAGGGATCGGGCTATGCCGAGGGCACCCTGTTTCCGTGGACGGTGTCGGACTTCTCGCTGATGGATGCCATCGAATGCGGCATCGTCAAGCTGCCACGGGTACCCATCGCCGATAACATTCCCGGCGGCGACATGCCAAGATTCCGCAGCCTGTGGGCCAGCATCGGCAAAAAGATGCCCAAGGCCGGGCGTGGCGGGGGCAGGGCGCTCGACCCCTTGAGCTTGCCGGCGGAGTTGCAGACGGCTTTGTATGCCCTCTATGGCCATTACGAGAAAACGTTCACGTTATGGCGGAAAGAAAACATGCCGGTGCCGCCGGTGTTCATCGTCGTGTGCAACAACACCGCCACCTCGAAGCTGGTCCATGACTTCATCGCCGGTTTCGAAAGACAGAACGACGACGGCACGGCGGCCTTGGAAAACGGTCGCCTCGCCCTGTTCCGCAACTTCGATGAGTATGGAAACCGGCTCGCCCGCCCGCGCACGCTGCTCATCGACAGCGCGCAGCTTGAATCGGGCGAGGCCCTGGCCAAGGACTTCCGCGACCTGGCGGCGGACGAAATCGACCGTTTCCGCCGCGACATCATCGCCCGCGGCGGAGACGTGGCGCGCGCTTCCCTCCTGACCGATCAGGATTTGTTGCGCGAGGTGATGAACACGGTGGGCAAGCCGGGCCGCCCTGGGCGAGCAGGTCCGCTGCGTCGTTTCGGTTGCCATGCTGACCGAGGGCTGGGATGCCAACACCGTCACGCACATTCTGGGCGTGCGCGCCTTTGGCACCCAGCTTTTATGCGAGCAGGTGGTGGGACGGGCCTTGCGCCGGACCTCCTATGATCTGAACGAGGCCGGGTTGTTGCCGGTGGAATACGCCGATGTGCTCGGCATTCCGTTCGATTTCACGGCGAAACCCGTGGTCGCGCCCCCGGCCAAGCCACGGGAGACGGTGCGGGTGCGGGCGGTGCGTCCCGACCGCGACGCCCTGGAAATCCGCTTTCCCCGCGTCGAGGGCTATCGCATCGAACTGCCCGCGGATCGTCTGACCGCCACCTTCGGTTCGGATTCCGTTCTGGAACTGACCCCCGATCTGGTGGGGCCATCGGTGACCACCAACCGCGGCATCCTGGGCGAGGGCGTGGACCTGACGCTGGCGCATCTCAAGGACATGCGCTCTTCCACCATCCTGTTTCACTTGGCGCGGCACATCCTTACCACCCAGTTTCGCGACCCCGGCGAGCCGCCCCGGCTGTATCTGTTCGGCCAGGTGAAGCGCATCGCCCGCCAGTGGCTGGACGGCGGGTATCTGCGCTGCACCGGCGGCACGTCCCCGGCCCAGCTCATCTACCAGGACATCGCCGACAGGGCCGCCGAGCGCATCAAGGCCGCCATCACCGAAACGCTGGTGGGGGATCGCCCGGTGAAGGCGGTGCTCGATCGCTACAACCCGACCGGCTCGACCCGCTTCGTCAACTTCACCACGTCGAAGGAAACCCGCTGGCGAACGGACCCTGGCAAGTGTCATCTCAACTGGGCACTCTGCGACAGCGACTGGGAGGCGGAATTCTGCCGCGTCGTCGAAGGCCATCCCCGCGTGCGCGCCTATGTCAAGAACCAGAGCCTCGGCTTCGAGGTGCCCTATCGCCTGGGGGGGGAGGAGGCCCACCGTTACCTCCCCGACTTCATCGTTTGCCTTGACGATGGCCACCCGGATCCATTGAACCTGATCGTCGAGATCAAGGGTTTTCGCGGCGAAAATGCCAAAGACAAGGCCAACGCCGTGCGCGCCTCGTGGGTGCCGGGGGTGAACACCCTGGGCCAATTCGGCCGCTGGGCCTTCGCCGAATTCACCGCAGTCTATGAAATCGAGGCGGGATTTGCCAGACTGGTCGAGGGATTCGTGAACCGAGCAGCCGCCGCATGAAAACGACCCGGTATTTCGAGGAACAGGTGCTGCGCAAGTGGCCCTATATTGAACGGGACTGGTGCGTAGCGGTCATCGCCGCACCCTTGCGTCGCGAGAAGCAACCGGATGGACGCATACGCCACTGGGGAGAAATCATGAAGCCGGGGGAAGGATCATCGCGTATCCTGCGTGTCGTGACGTTGGAAGACGGTGAGACGATCCATAATGCTTTCTTCGACCGTACCTTCAAAAGGACCCTGCCATGAAGCTGCATTATTATCCCGAGACGGACAGTCTCTACATCGAATTGAAACCCGAACCCGGTTCCGAAACGCGCGAGGTGGCGGAGCACTTGAGCGTTGATCTCAACGCCCAAGGCGAGGCGGTTGGGCTTGATATCGACCAGGCCTCGCGTCATCTCGACCTGACAACCCTGGAAACGGTCGCGTTGCCGCTACGCACGACACGCGCGGCATGAGGCTGCCCCCGCAGGCGCGAGTGCGCGGGCATTTTACAAACTGGTCGAGGGGTTCGTGGGCGGGATGGCAGCGTGATGGGGCGTTCTTGTCGGTTGGGCTGAAATGTCGTAGTATTGAGGATATTCGCCCCCCTCACCATTTTGGGGCAGCCGATTCCCTGGGGCTTTTCTTCGTGGGAAGGATGATGGACGCGCTTGTCTTTTCAAACCCGATCGTTCCACCGGCATTGCTCGATCCGGTCGTCGCCTACTTCCGCCCGCGCCGGGTTATTCTTTTCGGTTCACGGGCGCGTGGCGACGCCCATGAAGACAGCGATTTCGATCTGCTGGTGATCATGGACGACGACACCCCGCCGGAAAAACTGACCCTGAAGGCCGGCTGCGAGGCAAAGCGCGGATGCGGCATCGCCGCTGATGTTTTTCCGGTGCGGGAGTCGGTGTTCCAGCGTCGCCGCCACATCGTGGGGACGCTTGCGGAGGCGGCCGAAACCGACGGCAAGGTGGTCTATGAGCGCGCATAGGGACCCGGTGGCCGTCTGGGAGGTGGTCGATGAATGGATCGCGGTGGCCGCAGCCGACCGCGAGGCGGCTGTCCTGTTCCTCCACCAGCAGTCGCCATTGCGTCAAATCGCGACATTTCATTGTCAACAGGCTGCCGAGAAACTGTTGAAGGCCTTCTGCGTTCTTGCCGATCAGAAATTCCGCAAGACCCACGACATGGGGCTGCTGACGGACATGGTGAAGCAGCATTTCCCGGAATTGGCGGCGGTTGTCGGCCCGATGGCGGCATGGACATCGTGGAATGTCGTTGGTCGCTATCCTGGTGACGTATTTCACGACATCATCCCGACAGCCGAGGAATTGTTGGAGGCCGTGACCGTGATCGAACGACTGCTGACGAACCTGCAAGAACGGCGGCCAGAATCGCAGGGAGACATTCCGAGCCATGGCTAAGGAACTCGGCATCGAAACCCTGACCCACGGCAAGGCCAAACGGCGCAATGTGCCGACGGCGGAGTTGGAAGGCGGTGGCTGACCATCCATCAGTTTAGAATGGCCTTCCAGAGGCGGGGGAGCGGCAGGCACGCCTGGATGATTTTGACGATGCGTTGGATGCCGCGCGTGAACC
>WOUV01000085.1 GCA_009773045.1 Rhodospirillaceae bacterium
TGCCGCCTTCCCTGCCGTTGAGGCCCGTCAGCTCACCAAGCGCTTCGAATGGCATTATACGCCAAAGCACGGAAGTTGGCTCGACATGGCAGAGTCCGACCATCGCGCGCGCACATCAATACCCTGATCGCGGCGGTGGGGTCCGACATCACGGCCCGGGCGCGGTATCTGATCCGCAACAACGGCTATGCCGCCAATGCGATCGAGAGTTGGGCGGGCAACGCGGTCGGCGACGGGATCAGGCCCTCGTCCTCGATCGGCGATGCCGGGCTGAAGGCCGCCGTGCAGAGGCTGTGGCTGGCCTGGACCGATGAAAGCGACGCCGATGGCCTGACCGATTTCTATGGCCAGCAACGGCGCGCGGCGCGGGAGATTTTCATCGCCGGGGAAGTGTTCTTTCGTTTCCGGTCCCGCCGTCCCGAGGACGGGTTGACGGTGCCTCTGCAAGTGCAGATGATCCCGTCGGAAATGCTGCCGCTCGCGCGCAACGAAACCTTGCAAAACGGCAACGTCATCCGCCAGGGGATCGAGTTCGACCGCATCGGGCGTCGCCTCGCCTATCATTTTCTGAAGCGCCATCCTGGGGATATCACCGATCCCGGCCTGGCCGGCGAGACGGGGCGGGTTCCGGCTTCCGAGATCATGCACATCATCGATCCCGTTGACGCTGGGCAGTTGCGCGGGGTTTCCCGGTTCGCGCCGGCCATCGTCAAGCTGTTCCTGCTCGACCAGTACGACGATGCTGAATTGGACCGCAAAAAGGTGGCGGCGCAATACGCCGTGTTCATCACCTCCCCCGCGCCGATGGATACGGGAAAGGATGATAAGAAGTCTGCCGGAGAGGACCGGGAAGTAGATCTGGAACCCGGTCAGATCGTGCCCCTGGAGCCGGGGGAGGAAATCCATCCCTCGGCGCCGGCGGATGTGGGCGGCTCCTACGAGGCGTTCCAGTACCGGACCCTGTTGCAGATTGCCGCCGCATTGGGCGTGCCCTACGCCCACCTGTCGAGCGACATGCTGAAGGCCAACTATTCCAATTCGCGCATGGCGCTGCTGGAATATCGTCGTCGGGTGGGCGCCTGGCAGCATTCGGTGATGGTCTATCAGATGTGCCGTGTCGTCTGGCGGCGCTGGATGGACGCCGCCGTTCTGTCGGGCGCTTTGTCCATTCCGGAGTACGAGAGTCGCCGCGATGAATGCCTCGCCTGCGATTGGCTGCCGCCCCGCTGGGAATGGGTCGATCCGCTCAAGGACGCCAAGGCCGAGATCGAGCAGATCAATGCCGGCCTGAAGAGCCGCAGCCAGGCCATCGCCGAGCGCGGCTACGACGCCGAGACCGTGGACGCCGAGATCGCCGCCGACAAGGCGCGGGAACAGAGGCTGGGGCTACAGTTCGGCGCGACGCCATCACAGGCGCCAAGCGCCGATCCGGTCATTCAAACGGATCAATGAGCGCAACGCCAGTGGGTTCGAAATGCCTGACATTGCGCGTGACCACGGTCAGGCCATGTTCCAGGGCGGTGGCGGCGATCAACAGATCCGCCGCATCATGACCGATCCGGGCGCTCAGGCTGCCCCATCTGCGGGCGATCCAGGTATCGATCGGCAAAATCCGGTCGGCGTAGATCTGAATGGTGCGATCAAGCCAGGATTCCAGCGCTTCGGCGAAGGCGGGGTCTTTCCCGCGCTGGCGGATGATGCCCCGTTCGATTTCGCCGATGGTGACCGCGCTCAGGAAGATATCATTGGCCGTTTTGCCGGTCATCCAGCGCACGACATTCGGGTGTCGATCACGCTTGCGCAGTTCCGACAGCACCACGGTGTCGAGAAGAAACATCAGAACGCGACCTCGCGCAACGTAACCGGCCGATGTTCGAACGCGACATCGCTCTGCGGCATGGCCAGCAAATGGTCAACAAAAGATGGCGTTCCGGCATCGCGACACTGATGCAGCCGCTCGTATTCCTGCACGGACAGGACAACGACGGCGGGCTTGCCGTGCCTGGTGACGGTTTGCGGGCGTCCATGCAGAGCGGCATCAACGACGGCGCTGAAGCTGTTCTTCGCATCCTGAACGGACCAACGTGGTTCCGGCATGGCGTTCATCCTGGCCAGATAATCTAGCCAAATTATGGGGCTGCGGCTCCGTTCTGTCAAGGAAACCTGTTTTTCATGCCCGATATCCCCCACCTCGCGTCCCGTGTTTTTGGGACGCCGCTTCTGATCGCCCGGCCCAGGCTGGAGGTGATCTTGAGCGTCCTCGCGCCCCGGCTGGCCGGGGTGCCGATACCCCCCCTGGAGCCGGCGACGCCGCTCCGCGGACCGGAGATGACGGCGGACGGCATTGCCGTCGTTCCGATTCTCGGCACCCTGGTGAGCCGGTCCGGATACCTTGGCGCCGCCAGCGGGTTGATGTCCTATGATTCCATCGGCGATGCCATCGAGGATGCGGCGACCGATCCGCGGACGCGCGGGATCGTGCTCGATGTGGACTCCGGCGGCGGCGAAGTCGGCGGGCTGTTCGACCTGGCGGACCGGATATCCATGATCCGGCGCACCACCGGGATTCCCCTGTGGGCCGTGGCCAACGAAGCCGCGCTGTCGGCGGCCTATGCCGTCGCCGCCCAGGCCGATCGTCTGTATGTGACCCAGACCGGCGAGGCCGGCTCCATCGGCGTGGTGGCCGTCCATGTGGACGAGAGCGTTGCCGACGCCAGATCCGGGTTCGCCTGGACCTTCGTCCATGCCGGCGCGCGAAAGGTCGACGGCACTTCCCATGCGCCGCTGTCGGACATCGCCCGGAGCGATCTCCAGGCCGACGTGGACCGGATGTATGACCGTTTCACCGCCCTGGTGGCGGACCGGCGCTCCCTTGCGCCCGCCATGGTGCGGGCGACCGAGGCGGCCGTTTATCGCGGCGATCGCGCCGTAAAGGTGGGGCTGGCCGATCGTGTCGGCACGCTCCGCACGGCTCTGGCGGACCTGGCCGCCGATCTTTCCCCTGCACGCTCGAAGAAAAAGGAAATTGCGATGGAACACGAAACGCGCGCCGAACAATCGGCGCCTGCCATGCCGATTTTGACATCCGGCTTCATGCAGCCGATTGCGCCGGTGGCTGCTTCGGTTGCTCCGGTGGCTGCCTCGGTTGCGCCGGTCGTGCCGGCACCCGATCCCCTGATCGAACAGCGTCTGCGCGCCGAGTATGCCGACCTCGCCGCCCTGACCGCCCAGGCCGGGCGTCTGGGGGTCGGCGTCGATGTGGCCATGGCCATGGCCAAGGGCGTCTCCGTCGATGCCTTGCGCCGGTCGGTGCTGGAACAACTGGCGGCGCGGGCGGACGCAACGCACGTGACTGTCCTTGCCCCATCCGGCGAAAGCCCGCTCGTCACAGGCGCCGGCATTTCTTCCGGCGGTGTCACCGATGCACATCCACTGGTCGCCGCCTGTATCAGGTTGAACGACCAACGGACCGCCTGGAGGGGATGAGCCATGCCTGTCTTCATCGAACCAAACACTCTGGGAGACCTTCTGAAATACGAGGCTTCCAACCTCTACAGCCGCGAAGCCATGACCGTGTCCAGTGGTGAGAATCTCGCGCTTGGCGCCGTGATCGGGGTCAGGACGTCCACCGGCAAGGTGCATGCGCTCGATCCCGACGCCACAGATGGGACCGAGATCGCCGCCGGGGTGCTGCTCCAGGCGGTGGACGCCACCAGCACGGATAAGCCGGGCCTGAGGCTGGCCCGTCATGGCATCGTCGCCGATCACGCCGTGGTCTGGCCCGCGGGCATCACGGACGATCAAAAATCCGCTGCCGTGGCGCAATTGGATAAGGCGCTCAGCATTCTCGTGCGCAAGGGAGTCTGACAATGCCGTTCACAGCCAATTTTTTCCTTGATGATGTGTTCCGCCCGGCGGCCTTGACCGCGGGCATCAACAAAATCTCCAACCGCTATGGGCGGGTGGAGGAGATGGGCCTGATGCCCGCCCGGCCCGTGCGCTTGCGCCATATCGCCATTGAGGAACGCAACGGCGTTCTGACGTTGCTTCCCACCGCCACGGTCGGTTCGCCTGGAACCGTGGGCGTTCGCGGCAAGCGGAAAATCCGTTCCTTCATGATCCCGCACATCCCCCACGATGATGTCGTGCTCCCTGAAGAGGTGCAGGGCATTCGCGCCTTCGGGAGCGAAGGAGATCTGGCCGCCCTCTCCGACGTGCTGTCCCTGCATCTCGGGAGCATGCGCGACAAGCACGCCATCACCCTGGAATACCTGCGCATGGGTGCGCTCAAAGGGATCATTCTCGATGCGGATGGGTCCACGCTCTATAATCTGTACGCGGAATTCGCCATCACGCCGAAGACCATCGCCTTCGACCTCTCCAATGCCGGCACCGACGTCAAGGCCAAGTGCCTTGAACTGAAACGGCACATCGAGGACAATCTTCTGGGCGAGTTCATGACCGAATTCCACTGCTTTGTCTCGCCGGAGTTCTTCGATGCCTTCACCGGCCACGCCAAGGTGGTCAAGGCCTGGGAAAACTGGCAGCAGGGCGAGGCCTTGCGCTCCGATCAGCGCAAGGGCTTTACCTTCGCGGGCGTGACCTTCGCGGAATATCGCGGCCAGGCCACCGATCCCGAAGGCAACGTGCGCCGTTTCATCGCCGCGGGCGAAGGCCACGCTTTCCCGGTCGGTACGATGCAAACATTCCTCACGTACTTCGCTCCCGCCGACTTCAACGAGGCGCACAACACCCTAGGGTTATACGCTTTATGCCAAGCAGGAACCGCGCAAGTTCGGCCGCGGCACCGATCTGCACACCCAGAGCAATCCCCTGCCGATGTGTCACCGGCCCGGCATCCTCGTCAAGGTGACCGCATGAGCGGCCAGGACGAGCCGAGCATGTAATTCAATGTTGACGACAACTGTTCCATCGGCGGCGCGTCTTGGGCGCGCCCTGGACCGTCAGGTGCGGTTTGCCTTGATGGTGGCGCTGTCGCGCGTGGCCGGGGAGGTTAAACGGGGGCTGGTCGAGGAGATGCGCCGGTCGTTCGATCGCCCGACCCCCTATACCCTGAACGCCTTGCGGGTGAAGCCGGCCACCAGGCAAAGCATGGCCTCTTTGGTCCTGCTGAAGGAATTCGCCGGCAAGGGCACTCCGGCGCACAAATTTCTGTCGCCCTCGGTCGAGGGTGGGCCGCGCCGGCTGAAGCGGATGGAAAAAGCCTTGCAGAGGGTGGGCGTTCTGCCCGCGGGCCGCTTCATCGTGCCGGGCTGGCGCGCCGATCTCGATGCCTACGGCAACATGAGCCGCGGGCAGATCGTCAAGATTCTCTCGTATTTCCGCGCGTTTCCCGAAATGGGCTATCGCGCGAACCGCCCTCGCTCCGGAGAAGGCGGATCGCGCTCGCGTGAGCGCTACATGGTCTTCACCGCCGGCGGGCGGTTGAAGCCCGTTGGCGTCTACAAGCTTGTCCCTGGATCGGCGCTGCTGTTGCCCATTCTGAAATTCATTCCCTCGCCGGACTACGTTCCGCGTTTGGACTGGTGGGGAGTGCGTGAGCGGGTGGTCGAAACACGCTTCGCGCCGCTGTTCGATCAGGCCCTGCGGCAAGCGCGTGCAACCGCGCGTCCCTGATTTTTTACCCGATTTTTTGCTGATTTTTTACCGGCGGGAGGAATGGTTCCCCCGCCATATTGAGGAAAGAGAGCATGGCACAATCTCGCATCGACCTTGGCCAGCAGACCAAGGTGACATCCGACTATTCTTTTGCCGGGTTCCGGCTGACCAACATCGGCGCCGGGAACGACAACAATGATGTGGTCAACTTCGGCCAGTTGGCCCTGAAGCTGGACCTCAGTCAGAAGGGCATCGCCAATGGCGTTGCGGCTCTGGGGGCGGACGGCAAAATCCTTGCCGCGCACCTGCCCGACCTGACGGGCCGCAAGGAGGTCGTCGCCGACGAAGCCGCCCGCCTCGCCCTGCCGGTGGACGGCGATCTGTCGATCATCGTCCAGGCCGACACCGGGGGCGTCTATGCCCTGAACCCCGACGCCGATCCGGCGGTGGCCGGCAACTGGACGTTGCTCGGCTATCAGGCGGGCAAGGTATCGAGCTTCAATGGCCGGGAAGGCGCGGTTCTTCCGACCACGGGAGACTACACCGCCGGTCAGATCACGGTCACCCCGACTGGCGATATTGCGGCAACCGATCTCCAGGCGGCCCTCGCCGAACTGGACACCGAGAAGCTGTCGCGGGTGCTGGCCACCGGCTGGACCCTGATGGGTCTGGCGGGCGCCATCGCCGCGGTGCATCCGATCCACGAGGAGGTGTTGACCGTCACCGGCACGACCGCCACCCTGGCCTATCTGCCCGCCGGCAAGGTGACCTTGTATCACGAAGGCGTGCATCAGCGCGAAGGGGCGGAGCAGGCCTATACCATCAGCGGCAAGAACGTCACCTTCACCTTTACCCCGGCTGGGGCAGTGTGGGTGAACTACGACACCACCGAGGCTTAACTGACGCCAGAGGAACAGTCCATCGCTGAGGACCTGGGCGATTCCGGGAGCGTCGCTTCCGGAACGTCGACCCTCGACGAGGGAGCGGATACGCTCGACGATTCAATCACTGTTCTGGGCGGCCTATGACTGCGGGCGAAGTGTCTGTGTTATCGCCCGCAGACACAGGCCGATCAATGGAGACTGATCATGGAAACGAGAGAACAATTTCTGGAAAATCTGGAGCGGTTGACGGCTGCCGTCGCAGTGTTGCGCGACGTGGCGCAGGGACCGGCGTCGGGGGAGACTTCCCTGATCACGATCGATTCCGGCACGGTCAAGACCGTTGCCCGCGTGGTGGACGAGCTTGAGGCCAGATACGCGATCGACACGGGGGTATTGCAGGCGTCGATCGACGAACGGACGACGGTTGCCGATGTGGACGCCCGCATTCAAAATATCGTGGGAGCGGCCCCGGCGGCGTTGGACACCCTTCAGGAAATCGCCGCGGCGCTTGGAGACGATGCCGATTTTGCCGGAACGATGACGACGCAGTTGGCGGGCAAGGCCGCGAGCGTGCACACCCACGCGAGCGCCGATGTTTCGAGCGGCACCCTTGATATTGCCCGCTTGCCTGTCGCCGCGAGCGGAACGTCATCTTCGACGCAGGTGCCGAGGGCCGACGACAGCCGCCTTTCCGATGCCCGGACACCGACGACGCATGTTCATGATGAACTGACGATAATGCCCCAGAACAGCCAAAGCGCCAATTACACGCTGGTTCTCTCGGATGCGGGGAAGCACATCTTTCATCCGTCGTCGGACAGTTCGGCGCGAACGTTCACCATTCCCTCCAATGCGTCCGTCGCATACCCAATCGGCACGACGATGACGATCGTCAACCGGGGGGGGACCGTCACGATCGCGATAAGCAGCAACACACTGGTCCTGGCCGGCACGGGGGCAACCGGCAGCCGAACCCTGGCCGCCAATGGGGTGGCCACGATGCTGAAAATCGCCGCGACGGAATGGGTTGTTTCTGGAACGGGGGTGTCGTGATGAGCGCACTACTGGGAATGTTGTTCGGGGCTTGGGGAGCGGGAGCGAGGGGGTTAGCAATTGCCGTTGCGCATTATACTTCCCCCTCCATTTCCGCCTACCCCTGGGGTCCGGGGTTCGGGGCGAAATACAGCAACCCGGCAACGCTGCCGACAGGCACCGGACGGTGCGTTACGTTCTCCCCGAATGGCGCGCAGATCGCCGTTGCGCATTATACTTCCCTCTCCATTTCCACCTACCCCTGGGGTCCGGGGTTTGGGGCGAAATACAGCGACCCGGCGACCCTGCCGACAGGCACCGGATATGGCGTTGCGTTCTCCCCGAATGGTGCGCAAATTGCCGTTGCGTATAGTACATCCCCCTACATTTCCGCCTACCCCTGGGTTCCGGGGTTTGGGCTGGCCATCCATCAGTTTAGAATGGCCTTCCAGAGGCGGGGGAGCGGCAGGCACGCCTGGATGATTTTGACGATGCGTTGGATGCCGTGCGTGAACC
>WOUV01000086.1:0-5153 GCA_009773045.1 Rhodospirillaceae bacterium
AAAAGCGCTTCGTCACTCAGTTTCGGTGTCACCATGGCCGGGTTTTCCTCCTTCACAGAATCCCATACCATAGCCCACATAATGTTGAACCGTACCCAAGGAACCTATTGCGTTGCGGCAATTCCTGATTATGGTTGAACCTTGCGGAATATGTCAGAACACTGAAGAGAGAGGCAAGAGTTGACCAAGGAATTGTACGATATCGGCCAAGCCCCGCCAACCGGGGTCGTGCCAAGCACAATGCACGCCTGGCTCATCCGACCGGAACGTTTCGGTGAACCGGTGAAGGCCTTCCAGAAAGAAATTGTCGCGGTGCCGGAAATCGCCGATGATGAAGTTCTGGTTTATGTGATGGCCGCCGGCGTCAATTATAATAACGTCTGGGCTGCCCTGGGTACGCCGGTCAATGTGATCGCGGCCCGCAACAAGGCAGGCGAAAAGGAAGAATTCCACATTGGCGGGTCCGATGCCTCTGGAATCGTCTACAAGGTGGGGCGGAGCGTCACGAATTTCAAGGTTGGGGATGAGGTTGTCGTCCATTGCGCGGCATATACGGGCACGTGTCCCACGGTCCGGGCAGGGGGCGATCCCATGTACTCGCCGACCTTTCGCATCTGGGGCTATGAAACCAATTTCGGCAGCTTTGCCCAATTCACCCGCGTGCAGGCGCACCAGTTGTGCCCGAAACCAAAACACATGAGCTGGGAGTCGGCGGCGGCCTACATGCTGGTGGGGGCCACCGCCTATCGCATGCTGATGGGCTGGGGCGAGCATGCCATCCGCAAGGACGACGTGGTTCTGGTGTGGGGCGGAGCTGGCGGACTCGGTTCCATGGCGATTCAGATTTGCCGTGCGGTGGGCGCCCTTCCGGTCGCCGTCATCTCGGGCGAAGACAAGGTGGCCTATTGCCAGAATCTGGGTGCCGTGGGATGCATCGACCGCCGCAAGTTCGACCATTGGGGAATGTTGCCGCACTGGAAAGATGCCGCCGGCTATAATGCCTGGCTGAAGGGCGCGCGCGCCTTTGGGGCGGCCTTGTGGGACGTGCTGGGAAGCAAGCGTTCGCCGCGCGTCGTGTTCGAACATCCCGGCGAGAGCACCATTCCAACATCGGTGTTCGTGTGCGACACGGGAGGCATGGTGGTCATCTGTGCCGGCACCAGCGGCTATAATGCCACGGTGGATTTGCGGTATCTGTGGATGCGTCAGAAACGGCTTCAAGGCTCGCACTTTGCCAACGATGTCCAGTGTTATGCCTTGAATGATCTTGCCGTCAAAGGCTATATCGATCCGTGTCTGTCGCGCACGTTCGTCTATGACGAGCTGCCTGTTGCACATCAACTTATGTGCGAGAACAAGCATCCCCATGGCAACATGGCCGTTCTGATCGGCGCGCCGGCCCTTGGCCTTGGCGTCACGGCCCAGCCTCCCGCCGTTGCCGGCAGGGCCGCGGGTCTGTCCGCGGAGGATACGCATGATACGCCCCACCCCTACCCGATGTCGGTGCCCTTGCCGGGCATCCTGCCGCAGCCGACCGATCCGGTGCCGGTGCTGGCCGATGATGGTGCCAGGGTGGATGCCATCATGCGCCCGGGATTGATCTCCTGTGGGCCGGATGACACGGTGGGGATGGCCGTTGCCTTGATGGTCGAGAAAGACGTGCATGCCTTGGTGGTTGTCGAAAACGACACCGCCGTTGGTGTCTTGTCCCAAACCGACGTGGTCCTGGCCCGGCAGGGGCGCTCTGCCGAAGAAGTGCGTCGGCTCGACGTTCGCGCGGTGATGAGCGTTGGCTGCGTGACGTGCGATGCCGAATCCTTGGTCACGGAGGCTGTGAGCACCATGACCCGCCTGCGCATTCATCGGCTGGTGGTCACTCGGAACAATACGCCGGTGGGTGTTTTGTCCATGACGGATGTGGTCAACCGGCTGGTGGGCGCGTAATACCTTGATGCCATTGAAATAGGAAAAGAAAAAGGAATCGAGGGGGATGCGGGGGGAGGCGCGGCCTCCCTCTTTTCCTATTTCAATGGCATCAAGGCTCGGCCGCCGCCCGCACCAAAGCGGCAAACAACCGAGAATCCGCCCGCGTGATCTCATATTCCGGATGCCACTGGACACCAAGACAAAAACGTCTCGCCGGAGCCTCGATCGCCTCGATCACGCCGTCAGCAGCGCGGGCACTCACGACAACACCGGGGCCAACCGTCCGCACCGCCTGATGATGGGCGGAATTGACCGCAAGGGTCCTCTCCGCGACGACACGATACAAAAGGCTTTCCGGTGTCACCATCACCTCATGCCCCGCCTCCGTGCGCGGATTGGGTTGCTCGTGCGCAAGACAACCGGCAACTTCATCGGGAATATGTTGGACCAACGTCCCCCCCAGCGCCACGTTCAAAAGCTGCTGGCCGCCGCAGATGCCAAGAACAGGCATGTCCCGGGCCAAGGCCCCCATGAGAAGAGCGAGTTCGAACCGGGTACGATCCTCCTTCAGCGTGACGGTGGCATGGCGGACGGTTGCGCCGAACAGGGCCGGGTCGATATCAAAGGCGCCGCCGGTGAGGACCAACCCGTCAAGGCGTTCCAGATACGCCGCAACCAGATCTGGCAGATGCGGCAGCGGCAGCGGCAATCCCCCGGCGCGGGCAACCACCGCACAATAATTCTGGCGCAAGGCATACCAGGGCATACGCGCATATCCCCCCGGCGCCTCGCTGTCCAGCGTGATGCCAATGACGGGAAGAGTTCGAGTGGTGGTCATGGTCGTTGCCCTGTCATATCCGTAATACCGTCGAGCCTGAGCACTCAAGGCTCATGAGGAGACTCAGTTCTCCTCCTCCTCCTCGTCGTCCTCCTCCATGGCCGCCGTCATGATACTTTTGTGGGCAATGGTCCGCATCAGCGGGATGGTACGCACGGGTTCATCATCGCTCAGGACCTTTGCGAGAGTCGCGAAATCGTGCCACGGCGGCAGGGACGAGGCGGTCGTGGCGGCACGCACCGCCAGGGCTGAAAGAACAAGCCGTTCGGCCCACACGGCCCGCCGCGGCTCAAGGATATAATCCAGGACCGCCGTTTCCATTGCATCGAGCGTCAGGGGATGGGCCGACTCCTCCAAGTCATCGATCACCGCGTCGAAGGCGGCGCCGGCCTCCATCCAGGAAGCGGCGAAATCATGCGCCAGGGGCCAGTCGCCGGACCGTTCAAGCACGGCCTTCAGGGCCGCGGGGGAAGAAAAGGTATCGACGGGCAGCCCCGCGCACAGGGTGCCCACATCCAGCCACCGCGGCGCCCACGTCGTGCGGCCGGTCGCCTCGGCCAGCCGCAGCAGCATCGCCGCGGACGGAGGGGGGTGCGCCACGGCCAAGCCATGGGCCACCAGATCATCCAGATAGTCAGGATCGGCGGCAAAGGCAGAAAAACTCTCGCGGGCCTCGCGAATCATTTCTTCCGTCTGCCGCCGGTCGGTGGGATGTTCGCACCAGACTTCCACCAGTCCCTGTTTTTCCTTGAACAGCAAACTGCCGAACAGGGCATCTTTCCCCTTTCCCCCCGTCAGATAAACGCCAAGGGCGCCGGAACCGTCACTGAGGGTGGCGTAAAGTTCAAGATTGGCCACCGGCTCCGGCCACGGCGCCGCGGGACAGCCCGCCGCGGCGTTCAGCATCGCCTGCGCGGCGGACTGCTCCTCCGCGGGGAGCCAGCGGACGATGACCGGCAGGCGGCGAACGGAATCGGGTGTCAGTGTTCCCTCCCGCGCCAGGGTCTCGATCCGGGCAACGGCCTGGTGGCGAATCTCCGGCGTTTTGTCAAGCATCATCAGCACCGCCGTATCCCGCAACAGCGGCTGTGACGCTGTCACCAAGTGTTCGAACAACACCTTCTTGACCAGCGCTGGATACAGATCTCCCACAACCTCGTTGATTTGCTCCAGCAGAACAAACGGACTCTCAAGACCGCTATCGACCAGGGCCTTCAGCATTGGCTTGAGCATGTCGGAGGCTTTGTCCCGCACATGGGGCGCGAGTTCCGCCGCGTCGGCATCTTCCACCCCCAGAAAAGCGGCACGCACCGCCGGGGCAAGCGGAATCCGGACATGACGGAAGGACGACAATATTTCGTGCCAAGCGGGCGGAGTTCCGATTTCATCCCTGATGGCCTGGGCCAGGCGTTCCTGAACGGCCGCGACAAGATCCGCGGCCCAGACATATCCCGACTCGATACTGTAACGGAGCGGCTCCAGCAACATCGACAAAAACCAGACATAGGCGGTTAGAACGTCTGGCTTGATGCCTTTGGGTTTGGCCATGTCGGCCAGCAGGGCATTGACGGCATGGGCGATGGAATCCGGATTTTCTTCCAGAAAGGCCATCTCGGTGGCATGGCTGATGCTTTTGATGACTTTCGGGATGGGCGATTGTTGCATGGGCGGAATCCCTTTGATGAGATCAGGGCGTGGTGAAAAGGGTCGTGAAACGGGCCACAGCCGCCGCCGGACCTTCCGCGTGTTCCCACACTCCGGCGCTGACGGCGAGAAAATCGACGCCCGCGCGCACCAGCGGCACACAGTTTTCCGGCGTGATGCCCCCCACGGCCACGCACGGCACGATCATCAGTTCGCTCCACCACTCGATCAGGGCAAGAGTCGCCTGGGATGAAGGAGATTTCGTGGCCGTGGGGAAGAAGGCCCCGAAGGCCACATAGTCGGCGCCTTCCTCGGCCGCCGTCATCGCGAGGTGGCGCGAATCATGGCAGGTGACCCCTCGGCATAGAGCATGTCGTGTTGTCCCACGTGCACGCCATCACAGCCCGACCGTGCCGCAAGATCGGGCCGATCATTGAGCAAAAAGGCAACTCCCCGGCTTTGCGCTACGGGCCGCAACACGTCAACGGCCCGCAACAGCGCGCCGTCATCGATTTCCTTCAATCGAAGCTGGACGCACGCCACATCCCCCGCATCAAGAGCCTGGGCCAAGACCATCGCGAAAGACGGCGGGTCGGGCAGAGCCGGCGGCGTGATTAGATACAGGCGGCAGGTGGCCGAAATGGGCGGTTCCTTTCCCGATCAACGATCCTTGGGACGTGTCATAGCCTTTTCCCGCGGCGGACGGAAGCCCTATGTTCCAGCGGTTCTCAGTATAAAATTCATT
>WOUV01000086.1:5160-19659 GCA_009773045.1 Rhodospirillaceae bacterium
ACCACATCGTGCAGGCGTTGGAACTTGGCGGCAACGCGGTCGTTGGTCCAGGTTCTGATCTCCCCGGGCGCGACAGGGACGCGCAAGACCACGGCGGCGATGGGGATTTCTCCCCAGTGGGCATCGGCTACATCGCGGGGATAGACATTGACCCCGCCGGTGATGATCATGTCTTTCTTGCGATTCTTTCTTGCGATCGACCAGAAACAGAAAACCGTCCTCGTCCACATAGCCCAGGTCGCCCGTGAACAGCCAGCCGCCGACGATGGCCCCGGCGGTGAGATCGGGGCGCTTGTAATAGCCCGGCATCATGATGGGACCGCGCCCCACGATCTCCCCCACCTGGCGGGGAGGCAGATCCGCGCCGTTGTCATCGACGATCCGCATTTCAAAGAACGGCGGCAGCACACCGACCGACCCTTCCTTGCGCCGCACGTCGTATTTATCGAGAATGGTGACAAAGCCCTCCGTCAACCCATACAGCTCGTAGAACACACCCGGCAGGGTGGCGTTCAGCCGTTGTTTGTGTTCACGATGCAACGGCGCCCCCACCGACATGATCATCTCGACCGATGTCATCCGCGCCGGGTCATAGGCTGGATGGTTGAGCATGGCGACGATCTGGGCCGGCACCATCATCATGTGGGTGACCCGTTCCCGCGCGATGGTCGCGATCATCGCCACCGGATCGAAGGCCTTGTGCAGAATATACGAGCATCCAAGATACATCCAGGGCATCAAGGTCAGAAACGATCCATTGAAAACGATCGACCCCGTTTGCAGCACCACGCTTTCCGGCGTCATGCGCCAGGCATTGGCAAACAGGGTGCCATATAAGGATCGCACATGATGAGTGTGAATAATGCCCTTGGGATCGCCGGTCGTGCCGCTGGAATAGATGATATTGTACACATCGGTATCGGTCAGACCGGCATCGGGAGGAGCGCTGCCGGGGCACCCTCAAGGAGCGACTCATAGGAGTGGAACCCTTTTACCGGAGTCTCTTCCCCCACCAGAATCCAGCGCCCGGCACCAATGGCCGGCAACCGGTCCCGCACCGCGGCAAGCATTCCGGCAAAGCTCCGGTGGGCCACCACCAGCACCGTGTCCGAGTCGCGTAACAGCGTGGCGATGCCGGATTCCTTCAAGAGGGTGGAGGAGGGAACGACGACGATGCCGGTCCCGGCGCAGGCGAAATAAAGTTCCAGTTGTTCCTGGCAATTGGGCAAGAGGGTGGCAAGCTTGTCGCCTTTGCGTAACCCGTGTTTCAGAAGGGCATTGACCACCCGGTTCACACGTTCGTTGAAGGCCCGCCATGTCAACCGGTTGTCGCCATGCACAAGGCATAAACGGTCCGGCCTGTAACGAGCGTGACGCGGCAGCAGCAGGCCGATGTGAGCCATGGGCATCCTCCTTTATTCATTCTGCTTCTATCTATCTTTTGTTCCGCTTTAGTGCGGCGTCCCGATAACATCGAGGATTTTGTCGATGGCCGAGGTCGCCGGCTCAAGGAAGGCATGGTCGAACATGCTGGCCGGCACGAAGGGGCTGTCTTCCAGGTTGTTCAGGATTTTGACGCACTTTTGTCCCCACAGATAGCGCGCAATCGGCACCACGTTACCCATGGTGCCAAACACCACCACGACATCCTGGGGTGTCAGGGCGTCTTTCGGATGAACGGGGAAAAAGGTCTCATGCAAAACCTGATACAGCGGCGCCATGTCCCCGAACAGCACGATATTCGGCTTCGTATCCCTGGCGCCGCACCGGGGGCAGGGATGGCCATCGTAATCGGCATAGCCGATATCCCAGACATGATCGCACGCCAGACAGCGGATTCCGGGCAGAAAGCCGTGCAGGTGCACGACATTCGTGCACCCGGCCCGCTCCAGGAGATCATCAATGTTCTGGGTGATATTCAGGAGCGGAAAAAGTGTTTGCACGGTCGCAAGGCCATGGTGGGCCGCGTTGGGGACGACGCTGGCAAGCTCCATGCGCCGGCTGCTCATGAAACGGTGGACACGACCGGGATGGGCAGCGAACGCCTCGGCGGTGGCCACGTCCTCGATGCGGTAATTCTCCCACAGACCATCATGGTCCCGGTAGGTTTTGAGGCCGCTTTCAGCCGACAAGCCGGCCCCCGAGAACACAACGACACGTCGCTTTCCGTTGCCCGCCGCCATTTCCCCCTCCCCGGCTCGACTCTGGCAGTGTTCATATCATAGCACTTTCGTCCGGCAGGAAATAGGGATCTCTTGGGACCGGCGCGTTGCCCCTCAGAAGTTGCCCATCAGAATGAATCCCGACACCACAAATACCTCCTCCGTAATTTTGTTTCCTTGCACCGCGGAGGGCCTTTATGATAGTGAATTGAACGTGCCGCAGGGGGGCGCACGGCAAGAACACAAACGACGGCGCGTATGCCGTCAGGGGAGCCGCTTCAACGAAGTCACGGCAAAGGGTCCTGACTTCAAAGCGGGGGTGTTTCGGAGAAGCGGGCATTGGCATCCGAAAAGGCAGGGGTTGCCGGCATCGCCGGTCGTTATGCGACCGCGTTGTTTGAATTGGCCGAAGCGGGGAAAGACCTTGATCTGGTGGAAGCCGATCTTGTACGTTTGCGCGCGCTTCTGGCCGCGAACGCGGATTTCCAACGTTTTGTGACAAGTCCCGTGCTGTCGCGGGAAGACCAGATCACGGGTATGGCCGCCATCGGCCAGGCGGTCGGACTGTCCGCGCTCGTGCAGCGTTTCCTTGGGGTGGTGGCGGCAAACCGTAGGTTGTTCATTCTGTCCGCGGTGATCACGGTTTTCTTGGCGAAGCGTGCCAGACACCGGGGCGAGATCACGGCCGAAGTGATGGCGGCCCACCCCCTTTCCGAAGCCCAGCAGGCGGCATTGACCGCTGCCATGGCAACCGCGGCGGGTAGACACGTGCGGATCGCGCTCACGATCGATCCGACGCTCCTTGGGGGACTCGTGGTCAAAGTGGGGCCGCGGATGGTTGACAGTTCGCTTCGCACCAAACTGCAACGCCTGAAGATCGCCATGAAAGGGACTGGATGATGGAAATCCGCGCCGCCGAAATTTCCGCGATTCTCAAACAGCAAATCAGCGCCTTCGGTACCGAAACGGTCACTGACGAGGTGGGGCAGGTCTTGTCGGTTGGCGATGGCATCGCCCGCGTCTACGGGCTTGATAACGTCCAGGCCGGCGAGATGGTGGAATTTTCCGGCGGTCTTAAAGGCATGGCGCTGAACCTCGAGAGCGACAACGTTGGCGTTGTCGTGTTCGGGGAAGACCGCGGCATCAGCGAGGGCGATACGGTTCGCCGCACGGGCGCCATCGTCGACGTGCCGGTGGGCAAGGGCCTTCTGGGGCGGGTGGTGGATGCTCTTGGCGCTCCCATCGACGGCAAGGGGCCGATTCAGGCGAGCGAACGGCGACGGGCCGATGTCAAGGCCCCCGGCATCATCCCGCGCCGATCGGTGCACGAACCCATGCAAACCGGCCTCAAGGCCATCGACAGCCTGATTCCCGTTGGCCGGGGGCAGCGCGAGTTGATCATCGGCGATCGCCAGACCGGCAAAACGGCCATCATCATCGATACCATCCTCAACCAGAAGCAGTTGAACGAGGCGGGCGGCGATGATCGGAGCAAGCTGTTTTGCATCTATGTCGCGGTGGGACAGAAACGCTCGACCGTGGCCCAGGTGGTGAAGACGCTGGAAGACCATGGCGCCATGGCCTATACCATCGTCGTCGCGGCCACGGCCTCCGAGCCGGCCCCGTTGCAGTTCATCGCACCCTACACGGGTTGCGCCATGGGAGAATACTTCCGCGACCATGGCATGCATGCGGTGATCTTCTATGACGATCTGTCCAAGCAGGCGACCGCCTATCGCCAGATGTCGCTGCTGCTGCGTCGTCCGCCGGGGCGCGAGGCCTATCCGGGGGATGTGTTCTATCTGCATTCCCGTTTGCTGGAACGGGCGGCCAAGCTGAACGAAGCGCACGGGTCCGGTTCGCTCACCGCCATGCCGGTGATCGAAACCCAGGCCAACGACGTTTCGGCCTATATTCCAACGAATGTCATCTCTATTACCGACGGCCAAATCTTTCTTGAAACGGAACTGTTCTATAAGGGCATCCGGCCGGCGGTGAACGTGGGGTTGTCGGTGAGCCGGGTTGGTTCCGCCGCCCAGATCAGGGCCATGAAACAGGTGGCCGGCAGCATCAAGCTGGAACTCGCCCAGTATCGTGAAATGGCGGCCTTCGCCCAGTTCGCCTCCGATCTGGATCCGGCAACCCAGAAACTTCTCAATCGCGGCGCGCGCCTGACCGAATTGCTGAAACAGCCCCAGTTCGTGCCCATGCCGGTGGAAGAACAGGTGGTGGCCATTTTCGCCGGTGTGCGGGGATATCTCGATGGCATCAAAATCCTCGATGTGGAACGGTTCGAGCGGGCCATGCTGGACGAATTGAAGGCCAATGTGCCAGAAATCCTCAACGCTGTTCGCACCGACAAGGCCCTTTCCCGCGAGACGGAACAAAAACTTGCCGTGTTCCTTGACACGTTCGTCAAAACCTTCGTCGCCTGACCGGCGGAGAGAAAAATGCAGAACAAGGGCACCTTGCAAAACGTCTCAAGGAGCATGGGCAGGAATCACGGGGGCGCGGGGGAGGCCGTGCCTCCCTCGCGCCTTGTTGATCCGTTGTTCATGAAATCAGACCGTGGGGGAGCGCACGGTCTCCCCTTTCCTTTCGCGTTCTCTTAGCCGTTCAGGTCAGGATCCGATGCTCAGCCTCAAAGATCTGCGCCAGCGCATCGCGTCGGTGAAATCCACCAAGAAAATCACCTCGGCGATGAAAATGGTTGCCGCCTCCAAGCTGCGACGTGCCCAGGAAGCGGCGGAATCCGCCCGCCCCTATGCCGAGCGCATGGAGCGGATGCTGGGCAATCTGGCCGCAAGCCTTGCCCAGCAAACGGGCGCGCCGCCGCTGTTGACCGGAACCGAGCGTGATGACACCCATCTGATCCTCCCCATCACTGCCAATCGCGGCCTGTGTGGCGCCTTCAATACCGCGGTTGTGCGTGAAACCAGGCGCATGGTCGCAGATCTTGCGGGAAGCGGTAAAACGGTGAAAATCCTGTGCGTGGGACGCAAGGGCCGGGACCAGCTGCGACGGGACCATGGCGGTTTGATCCTCGACACCGTTGAGGATGTCGGCGGACGGCGGGTGGCCTTTGCCGCGGCCGATACCCTTGGCCAGCGGATCGTCGGGCTGTTCGAGGCGGGGGCGTTTGATGTGTGCACTCTGGTCTTCAACCGTTTCCAGTCGGCCATCAGCCAAGTGATCACCCGCCAGCAGCTCATCCCGTTCCCGATTCCGGAACAGCCGGACGATGAACGGCGGGCGATGGCTTTGGGCGCGCGGGCGCTGTATGAATACGAACCGTCGGAGGAGGACATTCTGGCCTCCATCGCGCCGCGCAACGTCACGGTGCAAATCTTTCGTGCCCTGCTGGAAAGCATGGCCTCCGAACAGGGCGCGCGGATGACAGCCATGGACAACGCCACCCGCAATGCCAGCGACATGATCGATGATCTGACCTTGACCTATAACCGCACGCGCCAAGCTTATATCACCAAGGAACTGATCGAAATCATTTCCGGTGCCGAAGCGTTGTAAAACAACAACTTGGCGAGGGAAGACGAACCCGCCCCCGTTTTGAATGCAGGAGTCTCCCCCATGACGAAGAACACCGTCGGCACGATTACCCAGGTCATGGGCGCCGTCGTGGACGTGAAGTTCGGAAGCGAGCTTCCCCTCATCCTCAATGCCTTGGAAGGCATCAATCAAAACAAACGTCTGGTGCTGGAGGTCGCCCAGCATCTGGGCGAAAATACCGTGCGCTGTGTCGCCATGGATTCAACCGATGGTCTTGTGCGCGGCCAAACGGTCACGGACAGCGGCAGCCCCATCATGGTGCCGGTGGGACCGGAAACCCTTGGGCGAATCCTGAACGTGATCGGGGAGCCGGTCGATGAACGCGGTCCCGTCACCACGCGCCAAAAATTGCCCATCCATCGTGGGGCGCCGACGTTCGTCGAACAGTCCACCGAAACCGAAATCCTTGTGACCGGCATCAAGGTCATCGACCTGCTGGCCCCCTACACCAAAGGGGGCAAGGTGGGGCTGTTCGGCGGGGCCGGCGTCGGCAAAACGGTGCTGATCATGGAATTGATCAACAACGTGGCCAAGGGGCATGGGGGCTATTCGGTGTTCGCCGGGGTGGGGGAACGCACCCGCGAAGGAAACGATCTGTACCACGAAATGATCGAATCCGGGGTCATTGATCTCGAAGGCAAAAATTCGAAGGCGGCGCTGGTCTATGGACAGATGAACGAGCCGCCGGGCGCCCGGGCGCGGGTGGGGCTTTCGGGGCTGACGCTCGCCGAATATTTCCGGGACGAGGAAGGACAGGACGTGTTGTTCTTCGTGGACAACATCTTCCGCTTCACCCAGGCCGGTTCCGAAGTGTCGGCGCTTTTGGGGCGCATCCCATCGGCGGTGGGCTATCAGCCGACGCTGGCCACCGACATGGGAACTTTGCAGGAACGCATCACCTCGACCAAAAAAGGCTCCATCACGTCGGTTCAGGCCATCTATGTGCCCGCCGACGATCTGACCGATCCGGCCCCGGCAGCCTCGTTCGCCCATTTGGATGCCACCACCGTTTTGTCGCGGCAGATTTCCGAGCTTGGCATTTATCCCGCCGTCGATCCGCTCGACTCCACCTCGCGCGCCCTGGACCCGCGGGTGGTGGGTGAGGAGCATTATCGGGTCGCGCGCGAAGTGCAACGGATCTTGCAAAGTTATAAATCCCTGCAAGACATCATCGCCATCCTGGGGATGGATGAATTGTCGGAGGAAGACAAGCTGGTGGTGGCCCGCGCCCGCAAGATCCAGCGTTTTCTGTCACAGCCGTTCCACGTGGCGGAGGTCTTCACCGGGACGCCAGGCGTGTTCGTCGCCATCGAGGAAACCATCAAGGGATTCAAGGGAATCATCGCCGGTGATTATGATCACCTGCCCGAACAGGCCTTCTACATGGTCGGCACGATCGAGGAGGTCATGGCCAAGGCCAAAAAGATGGCCGCCGAAGTGGCCTGATCCCATCGCTTTCGGCACACGCACGCACAAGGACGCTCCCTCCCATGGTTCAGCAGGTCCATTTCGAACTGGTTTCGCCCGAAAGGCTGTTGTTGTCCGAACATGTGGAAATGGTGGTGGTTCCCGGCAGCGAAGGGGATTTCGGGGTGCTGGCCGATCATGCGCCCGTGCTCTCCACCATCCGGCCCGGGGTGCTGGCCGTTTATCACAAGGGTCAGGTGGTGGAGCGTATTTTCATCGCCGGCGGTTTCGCGGAAGTGACGGAAACCACCCTGACCGTTCTGGCGGAAGAAGCGATCGTCGTTGATTCCCTCGAACGGGCGGAGGTGGAACGACGGCTGGCCCTGGCCCAGGAGGCGCTGCAAACCGCGGACACCCCGGTGCTGCGGACCGAAGCCGAAAACCGCCTTGCCGTGATCGAAGCCATGTTGGTCGCTTTGCAATAAACAAGGGGAGGCGTGGCCTCCCCCACACCCCCTTGATTCTTTAATCGAAGCGAACGCCCAGGGGGAGCGGGCCGCCGGTTTGGCCACGCCGGCCCAGCCAGGGAAGGAGGTCCTTTTCAGGCACGCCCCCGGCGACCTCCGCCAGGGTGAAAACTTTCACCTCCGCCAAGCCGGCGCCGTGGGGTTTTTGCAAACAACTCCCCCGGCCCCGTTTCATCACCGGCACATCCTCGATCCGGAGCACCAGAAGATGGCGGTTCCCGCTCATCAGGGCCACGGCATCGCCCGTGACCGGGATACAAAAGCGCGCCTCCTCGCCCGTGCTCACCCCCATGATCCGCTTGCCATTGCGGGTTTGCGCCAGGACCTCGTTTTCCTCGACGATAAACCCATATCCGGTACGCGACACCAGCAGCAACCGGCAAAGGCTCACCAAACCCGCGCCCGCGCGGGATCCTGTCGGCGTTGAGGGTATAGAAACGACCATTGCTGGCAAAAAGCAGAAGGCGATCGGCCGTTGTGCACGGCACGGAAAACCGCAAGGAGTCGCCTTCCTTGAACTTCGAGTCCGTTTCCCCGTGTCCTTTCACCGCCCGCAACCACCCTTTTTCCGATAGGATGACGGTGAGACATTCACGATCGACCACGGCCTCATCGGCTCTTTCACCTTCAACGACGGCGGCACCAATTTCGGTTCGCCGCCGCCCCAGTTTGGTGTTGGGACCGAATTTGCGGCGTATTTCCCGGATTTCATCGCCGATGCGGTGCCAACACAGGGAGGAATCGGCCAGAACCTTTTCAAGACCCTCCTTCTCGGCGCTCAATGCCACATGTTCGGCATGGATTTCCTTCTCCTCCAGCCGGCGCAAACTGCGCAGCCGCATATTGAGGATCGCCTCGGCCTGCCCGTCGGTCAGGGAGAGCGTTTCCATCAGAACGGGCTTTGGTTCATCCTCCTCGCGAATGATATGGATGACCGCATTGAGGTTCAGATACGCCTTGAGAGATCCCTCCAGCATTTCAAGCCGGCGGGCGATCTTTTCCAGACGATGGCATGTCCGCCGCTCCAGAACCCGGTAACGATGCTCCAGGAAACCCTGCAACACCTGTTTCAGGCCCATCACCCGCGGGATGCCATCGGCATCGAGCACGTTCATGTTCAGACCAAAGCGGATCTCAAGGTCTGTTGCGCGGAAAAGCTGCTCCATCAAGGCGCCAGGTTCGACGGTGCGGCTGCGGGGTTCCAAGACGATGCGCACCTTTTCGGTCGACTCATCGCGCACGTCGGCGAGAAGCGCTACCTTTCGTTCCGCTGCCCGTTCCGCCAGCAGGTCGGCAATACGCTCGATCACCCTGGCCTTTTGGACCTGATAGGGAATTTCGGTGATAACCACCTGATACAGACCATGGGGAAGTTTCTCGACCGCCCACCGGGCGCGCAGCCTCAGGCTGCCCCGTCCGGTGCGATAGGCTTGCAGCAGGGTCTCGGCACTTTCGGCAAGAACGCCGCCGGTCGGGAAATCCGGCCCCCGCACCAGCCGCATCAGCTCCGTCACCTCACACACGGGCTTGCGGATCAGATACAGCAACGCCTCGCACACCTCCCCCACGTTGTGGGGCGGAATATTGGTGGCCATGCCAACCGCGATGCCGGTTGCGCCATTGGCAAGCAAATTGGGAAAGGCCGCCGGCATGACCAGCGGTTCCTCCTCCGTGCTGTCATAGGTCGGGCGGAAATCGACGGCGTTTTCGTCAAGCCCCTCCATCAGGGCCTGAGACACGGCGCTCAAGCGCGCTTCAGTGTAGCGCATGGCGGCGGGGTTGTCGCCATCGATGTTGCCGAAGTTGCCCTGTCCCTCCACCAGCGGATAGCGCACGGCGAAATCCTGGGCAAGACGGACCAGCGTCTCGTAAACCGCGGCATCGCCATGGGGATGGAACTTGCCGATCACATCGCCGACGATCCGGGCACATTTTTTGAACGCCATGTCCGGGTCCAGCCGCAACGCCCGCATGGCAAACAAAAGACGCCGGTGCACGGGCTTCAGGCCATCCCGCACATCGGGCAGGGAACGGGCCACGATGGTGGACAGGGCATATGTCAGATAGCGCTCACTCAGCGCCTCGTCCAGCCGGATGTCGATGATTTCCGTCATGTTCGTTCTTCCCTTGGGCGGCCCCCCCCCGTGGTTTGGCGAAGTTGGCGCGTCCCTGGGGCCTGTTCAGCGGAGAAAAAGCAAAAGAACCAGAACGACAACCAGAATCCAGGGCAGCAGTGTTGCCAGCGGCAAATGCCCGTTGCGTCGGCCGGTCAGCTCGGCCATCGTTTCCGGATGCAGTTTAAGGCCGCCATGGCCGAACATCGCGGCGGTTTTCTCGGAATGGGCAATCAGCCGGGGGATCTTTTCGAAAGAGGAGGCGATATCGGTCGCCAATTGCCGCAGCCGGGCCTCCGGTCCCAGGGTCTCCCGAATCCAGCCTTCGATCATGGGGCGGGCAAGGGTCCACATGTTCACATCGGAGGCCAGATGGCGCCCGATGCCCTCCGCCGTGATCATGGTCTTTTGCAACAACAGAAGCTGCGGCTGGGTTTCCATGCCGAAGGTTTCGGTCACCGTGAACAGATGCCCCAACAGACGGCCGATGGAAATCTCGTTCATGGGCCGGCCGAAGATGGGTTCGGCCACCGACCGGCACGCCTGGGTGAAGGCATCGACAGACTGGTCGGCGGGCACATAACCGGCCTCGAAATGAACCTCGGCCACCCGGCGGTAATCGGCGGTGAGGAAACCTAACAACATTTCGCCAAGATAACGGCGGGTCTGGCGGTCCACCCGACCGGTGATGCCGAAATCGACCAGGATCACCACTCCCCCGGGACCGACGAACATGTTGCCGGGGTGCAGGTCGCCATGGAAGAAACCGTCGCGGAAAACCATGTTGAAAAAGGCGTTGGCCGCCCGCGCCACCACCTCGCGCGGTTCGATGCCGGCGTTGATCAGGGCCTCGCGCTCATCGATGGCGATGCCATGCACCCGTTCCACCGTCAGCACCCGTTGCGAGGTCCGCTGCCAGTCCACCGCCGGAATATGGAATGTCGGATCATCAACGAAATTGTCGGCAAATTCGGCGGCGGCGGCGGCCTCGAAGCGCAAATCCATTTCCATTTCAACCGTCTGCGCAAAGGTGCCGACGGCCTCGACCGGTTTCAGGCGGCGGATTCGGGGCTGGGTGCGTTCGATCAGCTCCGCCAGCCAATAAAACACGTCGATATCGCGGTCAAGGGCCTCGCGCACCTCGGGCCGCAGAATCTTGACCGCCACCTCCGCCCCCTCGCGGGTGATGGCGAAGTGCACCTGGGCGATGGAGGCCGCGGCCACCGGTTCCGGATCGAAACTGCTGTACAGCGCTTCCAACGGCTGGTCGAAATCTTCCTCAACGATTCTTTTCGCCTGCGCGAAGGGAAAAGGCGGCAACTGGTCCTGCAATTCGGCAAGATCGGGGGCCACATCCTCGCCGATCAGATCGGGCCGGGTGGAAAGAATCTGGCCCAGCTTGATGAAACTGGGGCCAAGTTCCGTCAGCGCCGCCGCCAGACGTTGCCCCGGACGCCGGACGTTCTTGCGGCGTTTCAGAAGCCTGAAGGCATACACGAGATCCCGCATGGCTCCGACCCGTTCCAGCGGGAACAAGGCATCATGGCGCGCCAGCACGCTCATGATCTGGAACAGGCGGCGGACATTGCGAACGGCGCGGATCATGGGCGACCAAGCCCGTGGGCACGATGAAGGCTCATGGGCGCCAACCCGAATGCATGGCGGCGATGCCGCCCGAAAGATTCCTGTACGTGACCACGCAAAAACCCGCCACCGTCATGCGCCGGCACAGGGCGGACTGATCGGGAAAACACCGGATGCTTTCCACCAGATACCGATACGCTTCGCGGTTGCCGGTGACCACCTGCCCCAGCAGGGGAAGAACGGCAAAAGAGTACCGGTCATAAAACGGACGCAACAGCGGCAGCACGACGTGGCTGAATTCAAGGCACAGGAAACGCCCGCCGGGTTTCAGCACCCGTCTTGCCTCGGCAAGGGTGGCATCGATTGATGTGACATTGCGCAGGCCGAAAGCGATGGTATAGGCATCGACGCTGCGATCGGGAAACGGTAGCGACTCGGCATCGCCGCAGACCCATTCCAGGCCGGAAATCAAGCCCGAGTCGATCGCCCGGTTGCGGCCGACCATCAGCATTTCCGGTGTCAGGTCACAAACGATCACCCGTCCTTCCCGCCCCTTGTCCCGCAAAC
The DNA here is from genome assembly GCA_009773045.1 of Rhodospirillaceae bacterium. Classification (GTDB taxonomy): domain Bacteria; phylum Pseudomonadota; class Alphaproteobacteria; order Rhodospirillales; family Rhodospirillaceae; genus WOUV01. The sequence goes on from WOUV01000086.1 coordinate 17,089, forward strand.
GGCGCAGAATGCGAAAGGCGATGTCACCGGTGCCGCCGGCCACATCCAGAACGGTCATGCCGGCCCGCGGATGCAGCCAGTTGATGAACGCACTTTTCCATAGACGGTGAATGCCCCCGCTCATGAGATCGTTCATCAGGTCATAGCGGGAGGCAACCGAATCGAAAACCCCTTGCACCAAGGTGGCCTTTTCTTCCGTGGCCACGCTTTGGAAACCGAAATGGGTCGTGGTTCCGGAATCGGAATGACCGCCAGGGGTTTGGGTGTTTCGTGTGTGCTGTGTCATGGCCGGGCACCATACCCGAATGCCAGGGTCGTTGACAAAGCAAACCTGTGCCGGTCTCGCGATTTCTTTGCCGCTTTGCGGAAAAAACGGAACACAGGGCACGATCCCCCCCCGCCTTTGGTTTCATGGGATCCCCCGGAACAGATGAGAATCCAGCATGGCCTTTCGACCACTTCATGATATATTTCCCTTCTGCATCGAGTGTGACGCGGTAGGAGTCCGCAACCATGGTTCTAAAATTCCTGAAACGCAAGACCGCCCGCTTGAAAAAACTGCTTGGGTTTGAACAGCCCCCTCCCCCGCCGTCCGGGGCCGGCAAAAAGCGCGAAGACTGGTTCGAGGGTGTTTCCCAGACCATCGAGAATATCCTGAAAGAAGAAGCCGCCCGTTTTGGGGCGAACAAGATTCACATCATCAGCCTGACCGATTTCCGCACGGCCCTGGGCACACGGTGGCAGCGACTGTCGTTGAAGGTCATGCTGATCGGGGAAAGCGTCATCCAGCGTCACATAGGGCCAGGCCATCTGTACAGCCGCCAGGGGGAAGATACCTTCCTTCTGGTCTTTCGCAACATCCCCCCCCATGAAGCCCACCGGCGGACCGTTCTGATCGCCAACGACCTAGGCCATCGGCTGGTGGGGGCGGCCTTCAGCGACCTCTCGGCCCAGATTCGAATCGCAGAGATCAATGCGGCCCAGCTTTTGACGCCGGAAGGAACCATCGATGGAACGGTGTTGGCCACGGTGGCCGCCACGGGCACAACGGTGGATCTGACCAGACCAGACACCGCGCCGGTTTCTGCCCGGTCCTCGGAGGAGCTGAACGTTCCCTCCGCCGGTGCCAGGCACTCCTCCGCACCCCTTGCGTCTGCGGCTTCCACCTCCGACAAAGCGCCCCAGTGGAACGCTTTTGGTATAGAGCAACAATCCGCCGAACACTCGCCAAAATTGGCGGTCCTCGATCACGCGCACGTCAGGCAAACCCCCGACACCCCCGCCGAGACACCAACCGCCCCCGCCGCCAAACCAACCGGCGCCGCCGAATGGCAGCCCATGAATCGCAAGGAGGAGAATCATAGCGGGCGTAAGGATAAAAACGTTCTCTGGCAGCCATTAGCTTCCGCGCGCAAAACAGGCGACAGCGGACCGCAGATAATCGCCATCACCCACAAGGCCTCGTCTCTGGCATCGGCTGGGGACCCGCGTGGACGCCCCTTTCCCGCCCCCAGGAGTCCCCCCGCGCGCCGGCGATGCCAATGGCCGAACCGGCAAGGGGCAACGGCCCGGCGGTCACGGTGGAGGCGCTCTACCGACCCATTTGGAACAGAACGACTGAGGCCATCGACAGCCATTTCTGCCTGCCCATGATCCGGCAGAACGACGGCCTGCGGTTGGGCGCCGAAGCCTTTGCCGCCGCGGGGGGAAACCCGGTTGTCGTCGATGCGGCTTTGGCCGCCGCGGTGGCTGAAAGCCTGGTCGCCATGGTCCGCAAGGGCCGCAAGGGCCGCAAGGGCACGCTGGTCCTTCCCCTGCACTATGCAACCGTGCGTCACCACGCCGCGACCGGGATTGCGGCGGCCCTGGCCGTGTGTCCAGAGGCGATACGCCATTTGCATCTCATGCTCGATGTGCACGACCTGCCAAATGATGTCTCCGCCGATGCCGTAGCAACCGCTCTTGCCTCGATCCATTCATGGGCGCGGGCTGTTTTCGTGCGTTGCCATCGGTTGATGCCGGTGTGCCGGGAACTGGAAGCGACGGTGGGCGGAATTTCCATCGATCTCGCCGCAACGCCCGAACGCCAGGATACGACGCTCCTCACCGAACACTTAAGCCGTTTGCGGGCCGTGGCGCCGGAAGGAACCTTATGCGTGTGGAATGCGCAACGGCGATCGGACGTGCTGGCGGCCGTGCAGGCCGGCTGTACCATGGTCAATGGTCCGGCCTTGCTGACCGATCTTTTGGAGCCTCGCAAGGCCACACCGGTTCCGATGGAATCGTTTCGCCGTTTCATCCCCGAGAGATCGTGACGCCCCCCGCGGGAGGGATCCCTAGTCCGTTCCAGCGATGCGCCAGGAATTGAGCATGGCGCGCGCAACCGGCAAAGCCGCATTGAAATCGGCGACGCTGGCCGAAAAAATCCAGACATGGACGACCGTTCCGCTGCGACGGGGCACGAACACGGCCCACTGCTGCATCCTTTCCGTCTTGCCGTCAAACGTGGCCACCACCTGCCGGCCCTCCAGTAAGACGCCGTCTTTTTTATAGAGGAACGGCACGGGCGGT
>WOUV01000087.1 GCA_009773045.1 Rhodospirillaceae bacterium
TCGGCTGTACGAGAGTGTTCCCGGCAACCTGCTGTTCGACTGAGCGCTGGGCGATGCCGGAGCGGTCAACGCGGCCCTGGCCCGGGCCGCCCGCGTCGTTACGCTCGATCTGGTCAACAACCGTCTTGCCCCGGTCACCCTGAGCCGCGCGCCGCCCTGGGGGCCTGGGGACCCTGCCTCTGGCCGTCTGACGCTGACCAGCGGCAACCAGGGCGCCCACACCTTGCGTGACTGGCTGGCCGGAGTGTTTGGCGTGCCGGCGGCATCACTTCGGGTGATTTCCCCCGATGTGGGGGGCGGTTTCGGCATGCGGCTGTTTCTGTATCCCGAACACGTTTTGGTTCTGTTCGCTGCTCACCGGCTGGGGCGGCCGGTGAAGTGGGTGGGCGAGCGGTCCGAGAGTTTTCTCACCGATGCCCACGGTCGCGACCATCACAGCCGCGCGGCCCTGGCGCTCGCCGACGATGGCCGTTTCCTTGCCTTGAAAGTGGAAACGATCGCCAACATCGGCGCGGCGGTTTCGGCCTATGCCGCGTTCGTGCCGACCTGGAGCGGGGCCGGGATTCAAAGCGGCGTTTATGATATTCTGGCGGTGCTCGTGCATGTGCGCGGCGCTTTGACCAACACCGCCCCGGTCGATGCCTACCGGGGTGCCGGACGCCCGGAAACCGCCTGCCTGCTTGAACGGCTGGTGGACAAGGCCGCGCGCGAAACGGGGTTGGGGCCGGTGGCAATCCGCCGCCGCAATTTCATTCCCCCGTCCGCCATGCCCTACCGCACCGCCGGGGGACGGGTGTATGATTCCGGGGAATTCAACACCATCCTGACAAAAGCCTTGAACCGTGCCGAGTGGGCCGACTTCCCCGCGCGGCGGGCGGCGGCGGCGGCTCGTGGCCGCTGGCGGGGGATCGGGCTTGCGTATTATATCGAGATCTGCGCGGGCGGCACGGCGGAAACCGCAACCGTTGAAGTGAACGGTGCCGGCCAGTGTACCATCCGCATCGGCACCCAAAGCACCGGCCAGGGACACGAGACGGCCTTCGCCCAGATGACCTCCGCGGCCCTGGGAGTCCCGGTTGCCTCTGTCTCGGTGCTCCAGGGGGACACGGACGCGGTGGTGAGCGGCGGCGGCACCAGCGCCTCGCGCACGCTGGCGGTGGGGGGGGGGGGGCCGCCCTTGAACAGGCCCTGGCCAAAATCGTTGCCGCCGGCGGCGTGGCGGAGGCGAAAAAACGGCAGGGCCTGACGACGAGGGCACACTACACGCCCCCCGCGGCCACCTTCCCCAACGGCTGCCACATCGCTGAGGTGGAGGTGGACCCCGAAACCGGGGCCGTGGCCCTGATCACCCACACCATCGTCGATGACGTGGGGGTGGTGCTGAATCCGCTGCTGCTGCGGGGCCAGATCATCGGCGGAGCCGTTCAAGGCATCGGCCAGGCGCTGCTGGAGGAGGTGGTCTATGATGCGGAGAGTGGCCAGCTTCTCACCGGCAGCCTGGTCGATTACGCCGTGCCCCGGGCCGAAGACGTTCCCCGGTTCCGCTTTGAAACCCACCCCGTGCCCTGTCGCCATCAACCCCTGGGGATGGAAGGGTGAGGCGAGGCCGGCACCATTGGCGCGACGCCCGCCGTTCTCAACGCCATCGTCGATGCCCTGGCGCCCGCGGGAATTGACCATATCGATATGCCGGCAACGCCTTTGCGGGTATGGCATGCCATCCGGCACGGTTCAAAGGGAGAGGGTCACTATCCCGAAAAACGCCCCGTGAGCGGGAGACCGGCTACGACACGCTAGCAATACGACATGCCAACAAAAGCCCCCCCCCCTTCTCGATCCGGGTTTCCAGCCGGTTCACGCAAAGGGGTGTTCCCTGGTGATGCCTGCGGCGGTTGCCCTGGCTTTTGCCAGGGCTTCGGCGACATGCTTCTGTGCAAAGCTGGCGGCTTCCCGCTCGTTTCAGGGTGTCGAACGCCACAGCGGGCGCGTGCCCGTTGTTCCTTATGGTCGGCATGGAGCAGAACGACGCGCGGCGTCAACACAGGACAAAGTCGGGCAGTAGGGCAATCGGGTGAATCCGATCACCCTGTCGAGGAAAACCGTGATCGGTCACAATCACGGTTCAAAAGTATACGGTCACAACAACGTGATTCGCTTCCGTTCCCATCTTTTTGCATCGTCATTCGTATGAAACAGTATTTCTGGCTCGCTTGGTGGTTCCTGGTGCCGTGGAGCGTGTCCACGGCGGCGGAGGAACGGCCTTTGATCGTGGTGGAGCTGTTCACCTCGCAGGGGTGTTCGTCCTGCCTGCCCGCGGATGTTTTCCTGGGGGAATTGACCCGGCGGGGGGACATATTGGCCCTGTCGCTGCACGTCGGGTATTGGGATTACATGGGTTGGAATGATCCGTTTGCCTTGGCCGCCACTGTGCAGCGTCAGCAGGCGTATCGGAATCACTTCGGATTGACATATGTCTACACGCCGCAACTGGTCATACACGGCATGGCTGATCTGCCCGGCACAAGTCTGGAGGAGGCACGGGAAGCCATCCGTCGGGCGCAAAAAACTCCCGCCGTACCCCTTTCCATCACCCGGCAGAGCGATGGCAGCGGTCTGGTCGAAGCGGGTTCCGGTCCGGGCGAGGGCACGGTATGGCGGGTCATCTATGATCGCCATCAGCGGACTCTGGTCAAAGGAGGGGAGAACGGGGGGCGTCATCTCGTCAATTACAACATCGTCCGCCGCCTGGAGCCGATGGGACGGTGGAGCGGACAGGCCGCCGTCTATCCCATTGCCTCTCCCGCCATGTCCACTGCCCCCTGGCAGGGAATGGGCGTTTTCATCCAGTCCGAACCGACCGGCGCCATTCAGGGCGCGGCGATCCTGCCGCCGCAGGAGTGATCCCAGCGTGCCGAAAGGACCCTATGGCGCCGTGGCGGGAATGGCAAAGGGCTGGTCGTTGATCCCCACCAGCGGACGGTCATAACAGGTCACCCGCCCCAAGGGGCGATAATAGTACACTTCGTTTCGGGGGGCGGTGTTTTTGGAATCGGTGCACATCAGACCGCCGACATTGGCTTGCGACGGGCCGCATTCCTTTCCTACGAGCCGGGATACGGCATGGTCGACTCCCTCGCCCGTCAGATTTTTGCACCCCGCCAAAAGAACAGACAGCGCCATCCCCAAAACGACGTATCCCAATCGGCGATGCAGAGTTCTTTTCATCTTTCGCAGCTGGAAAATCATTGTTACCGTCCAAGGCCTATCATACCATTCTTCCGGTGAACAAGAAAAGGAGGCAAGCGTGGCGATTGAAACACCACTTTGCGACTTTGGTTGGAAGGCGGTCGATTTCAGGTTGAAGGGTGTGGATGGCAAAACCCACGCCCTGGCCGATGTGCGCGGGCCGAACGGCACGCTCGTCATGTTCCTGTGCAATCATTGCCCTTATGTACGGGCAGTCATTGATCGCATCGTGCGCGATGCGCGTGCCGTGCAGGAACTTGGGATCGGGGTGATCGCCATCATGGCAAACGACACGACCCAATACCCCGAGGATTCGTTTGACAACATGGCGGTTTTTGCCCGTCATCACGGTTTCTCCTTTCCCTATGTGATCGACGAAACGCAAGACGTTGCGTATGGGTACGATGCGGTGTGCACGCCTGACTTTTTCGGTTTCGATCGGGATCTGGGCTTGCAGTATCGCGGACGCCTCGATGCCTCGCGCAAGGAGGCCGGCCCGCCGGATCTGCGCCGCGATCTGTTCGAGGCCATGAAGCAGATCGCCGAAACCGGTCACGGTCCGGTCGAACAGTTTGTCAGCATCGGCTGTTCGCTCAAATGGCGCGCACAAAACGAGGGAGGGAGGCGATGACCGCCCCAGCGGAGATTCGTCTGGGGATGGTGGGCGCCGGAGGTCGGGGGCACGTCCTCATGGAAGCCCTGGCGCGAACTCCGAATGTCCGTCTGGTGGGCGTGGGCAGCCGCAACCCGGAAACGTCGGGGCGACTCGCCGCCGGCTGCCAGGTTTTTCCCGACTGGCGCGCCCTTCTGAAGCCTCGTTTTCTCGATGGCCTGATCATTGCCACGCCGCCGGCCACGCACTGTGCCATCGCCCGCGAAGCGCTGGCGGCCGGTTTGCCTGTCCTCTTGGAGTCGCCGTTGGCCCTGGATCTTGCCGAGGCGATGGCCGTCAAGCGCCTTGCGAGCGAGTCCACCCTGGTGATGGTTGACCATTCCCGTTTGGCCCATCCCGCCTGCCGTTTTCTGAAAGAGCTGGTGACAGGCGGAGCGGTCGGCCCGGTCCGAGCCATTCGCGGCTACGCCGGAAGCGGCAGTCCGGTGGACGCCTCCGCGCCCCTGTGGACATGGGGGGCGCGGGAAGTCGCCTTGTGCATCGACCTTCTGAATGCCTCTGAACCCGAAGACTTGTCCGCCCGCGTCGTCAAACATCGGCGCACCCCTGAAGGTGAGGGCAAAACCATCGAACTGCGGTTCGATTTCGCAAAGGATGCCGATGTGCGGCTTCGCCTTTCCAACATTCTGGAACAGGAAACGGATTACTTTGCCGTTTATTTCGACCGGCTGACTCTGGTTTACGATGGCCTTGGCACCGGCACGCTGAGCATGCACCCTCCGGCGCCCGATTTCAGTGTGCCAACAGACAACGGCCAAGCGGTTGAACTGCCTGTGGAAGACCCGCTGGTGACGATGTTGCGTTCATTCACCCTTGCCATCACCAACCGTACCGACGACGGAGAAAGCCTGAATCTGGGCGTGGATGTGGTGGCGCTGCTGGCCCGATGCCAGGCCGCCTTGGGGGAAGCCCCGCCGGAACAGAGCCGGCCTTAAGGGGTTCCGACGCTAAAATCCGTCCGTGACACCACTTTTTGTTTTTTCCTGGGGGGGTGGGACGCCTGCCCTCCCCGGAAATTTGCGACAAAAGGGTAAAAAGTTGAGAAGGGCGTGGGATGTGCCGTGAAGATGAAATGGGGGAAGATCGTTTTGCAACGCGGTCACATTTTAGCTGGGGCGGCTTTCGTGATGCTGCCGCTTGCGGTTTTTGCCTCCAAGGCCATGACGCCCCTTGCCATTGGCACGGCGGTTCTTTTGTTGGGGCGCGAGGTGTGGGCTTCGCGACGTTTCCCTCCTCTGCCGCCTCTGGGGGGAATCGTTGGCCTTTTGGCCGGGGGAGTGGCGTGGGGAGCCATCAGCGTTGCCTGGACGGTGGATATGGGGAACACCGTGGGCAAAACGGGTCAGCTCCTGGGGCTGTTCAGCGCCGGTCTTGTGCTGATCGATGCCGCGCGACGGCTTGAACCCAAGGAAAAAACCTGGGTGAAGCGTGCCCTTTTGGCCGGTTTTCTTCTGGGGTCTCTGGTGTTGGCCTGCGAGTCCCTGACCGATGGCCTGCTGAGCCGGTGGGTGCGCGGCCTACCTGCCGAGGCAGGCTTGTTGTTCAAGGCCCCGGCCACGGTGGCGGCGCTGATGGTTTTTCCAGTGGTCGCGGCGCTGGCAGGCCGATGGGCCTGGGGGGTCACGGGGCTTCTGGCCATTCTGCTGCTCCCAACCCACGGCACAACGGCCGTTGCGGCCGTGGGAATCGGCGGGGTGGTTCTGTTGGCGGCGCGTGTGCGTTTCCGGGTGACGGCGCTCGTGGTCGCCGGCTGGATCGTGACCAGTGTGGTCGTGGCGCCCGTCGCGCCGTTCGTGCTGTCCTCGTGTCTGCACAGGCCAACCTGTCAGACACTCCTGCCGTCTATGGTGCAGCACCGCTTGCGGATCTGGCAGTTCACGGCGGAGCGGATCGCCGAAAAGCCGGTTCTGGGCTGGGGGCTTGATGCGTCACGGGACATGCCGGGCGGAAGGGAGGAAGTCACGCTTGCCCCCGGTACAAAATCCCGGGGGGCGCTGTTGCCCCTGCATCCCCATAACGGTGTTCTGCAATGGTGGCTGGAGTTGGGCGGCGTGGGAGCAATGCTGGGGGCGGGATTTCTCATTGCGATGATCCGGAACATGCCGGTTTACTTTGCCCGATACGATGATGCCGCGGCTTTGGCCCTGATGGTCGCGGCGATCGTGATCGGCCTGGCCAGTTATGGCGTTTTCCAAAGCTGGTGGCTTGGAACCGAATGGCTGGTGGTGACCTGGATGCTCGCCGTGGGCCGGCGCCCGGAAAATACTGAATCCCGTTCTGTTCAATGCATCAGATATTGAACAGAAAATGCATGACATCGCCATCAGCAACGGCGTACTCCCGGCCTTCCAGCCGCATTCTGCCGGCATCACGCGCGCCTTGCTCACCATTGCAGGCCAGGAAGTCATTGTAGGCGATGGTTTCGGCCCGAATGAACCCTTTTTCAAAATCCGAATGAATCACCCCGGCGGCTTCCGGAGCCTTGGCCCCGGAACGAAGTGTCCATGCCCGTGTCTCCTTGGGACCAACGGTGAAGAAGGTGATGAGATCAAGCAGCCGGTAACCGGCCGTGATCAGGCGGGACAGGCCGGTTTCCGCCAAACCCAGGGTCGCCAGAAACGCCTCCCGTTCCGCCACATCCTTCAGTTGCGCCACCTCGGCCTCCACGGCCGCGGCGATGGTTACGGTTGTGGTGCCCTCCAGGATCGCCCGTGCGGAAACCTGTTGCGTATAGGCATTACCGGTCGCCGCCGCAGCCTCGTCCACATTGCAGACATACACCACGGGCTTTGCGGTCAACAGGAAAAGCTGGCGCTGTATTTTCTTTTGTTCGGGATCTGCGAAAGGCACCGAACGGGCCGGCTGGCCGGCGCGCAAGGCGTTCAACAATGGGTCGATCACGGTCCTCTGGGTCTTGACTTCCTTGTCACCGGTTCTGGCTTTTTTGGCAAGGGCCGCGGCACGACGTTCAAGGGTATCAAGATCGGCCAACATTAATTCGGTTTCAACCGTTTCGGCATCCCGCACAGGAGCAACGGCATCCTCGACATGCATGATGTCGTCATCGTCGAAACAGCGCAAGACATGGGCGATGGCATCAACGGCGCGAATGTTGGCCAAAAACTGATTGCCGAGTCCTTCCCCTTGACTGGCGCCACGCACAAGACCGGCGATATCGACGAATTCGATCTGCGTTGGCACCCTTTGGGCCGAGCGACCGATGCGGGCAAGAACGGACAACCGTTCATCGGGCACGGCGACGATGCCAACGTTGGGGGTGATGGTGCAGAAGGGGTAATTGGCCGCCTGGGCCGCCGCGGTTGCGGTAAGGGCATTGAAAAGAGTGGATTTTCCCACGTTAGGCAGACCAACGATGCCGCATGCAAAGCCCATGACACATCCTGACGAAACGTGGGGGTGTGGGTTAGGACTCGCCCTTCCCTTCATTCTCTGTTCAAAGCGGAAAACAGGAAACTAAAACATTACGAGAAAAACGCAATAGGTTTTCTGGCATTACCGTATGTTGAACAGTACAATGGACAGATTCCAAATGAACTGTTCTAACCCTCTGCTCGTGACCCCCGCTCATCCCCCAAATCTGGAAAGGTCAAAAAAAACAAACCACCGGGAACACCGGAGGGAACACCGGAAGGAGGATGCCTTCCCCGGCCAAAGCAATCGAGCGAGCCCGATTGCCCTGATTCGTTTCCTTTCTCAGGCGCATGGAGTCCGCAGCCCTTGGCTTGGCGAAGCTGGTCCATCCCTGGGGCCTCAACGGTCCTTTTTTAACCCTATAGAGAGATGAAGGCACATTTCCCCTTGCCCGACAGCCCTGCTCTGCCCCCTTTTTGTTTTCCGGGGCGCCTTATCCGTCGCTGATCAAGGCCCCCTGAGACATCGGGCAAGCGGCCTTCCTCTTCCTTTGTCTACGCCAGTATTCGACGTATTACGCCAGCGCGCGCAAAGGGGTCCTTTATTTGGTTGCGGGGCCAGGATTTGAACCTGGGACCTTCAGGTTATGAGCCTGACGAGCTACCGGGCTGCTCCACCCCGCGGGGGATTAGAAGACCT
>WOUV01000240.1 GCA_009773045.1 Rhodospirillaceae bacterium
TCGACGTTGCGCTCCTCGCGGCGGATCAGCTGCGTCAGGTTCGCTTCGGCCTGAAAGCGGAGCGGCGCCCCGGGGCGGTCGTCGAGATAGGCCGATTCCTGGATGAAACGCTGGCGGGCATTGTCGATGAAACTGATATCCAGCGCCGGCGCCAGCATCGTGAAACGCAGGCGTTCGGGATTCACGCCCTTGAGAGCGTCCTGGAAGGCTAGGGTGTGCAGGAAGGCTGTTCGGGCCACATATTCGGTATAGGGCGCCAGTCCCTTGAAGGTCTCCTCGTCGATCTGCTGTGCCAGCGATTGCTTGCCCTTTTCGGCGGAAACGTCGGCGCGGATCGCCGGGACGTACTGGGATTGACCGAGCCGAGTCACGATTTCCTGATGGATGGGACCAAAGCCGGGGTCGATATGGTGAACGTGGATCGCGGTGGCGTCGGCCGGGCGCGTCTGCCAGATGTGTGTCACCGTCCGCCCCAACAGCCGCAGCATGCCGCGCACCCGCTGAAAGTTTCCCAGGGTGGCCGTCTTCGATGTCAGTACTTCAAGGACTTCCGGGTGGAACGGATAGGCATCCTCGAAGGCTTTCATCGTCGAGGCGCGCGTCGCCTCAAAGGGCAGAATATCCTTGTGTGCCATCCACAGGGCCTTGTAGGCGGCGATCACCTCCGCCGCTTTGATTTCGTCGATCGCCTTGAACAAACGGCGGCGCAAGACGAAGGCCGTCTCGTCGTCCTCGGTCGGATTGAGGAGGGTGGCCTTGCGAGCGGCAACGCTCTCAGCCTCGGCCATGCGATCGGCGACAAACATCGCGTCGTCGGCATGGGCGTCCGCCGTCTTGCCGCTTTTGCCAACCGCCAGGGTGAACACCACGGCGGCTGTTGGGGTCGCCTCGACCGCCTTGAGCAGGTTCTTCAGGAATGGCGAGAGCTGGTCCCATGCGCCAGGGATGTGCCGAACGCGCCGCAGCCAGTCCGACATTTCATCGAGCAGGATCAAGGTCGGCTCGCCACCGAACAGTTCCCGCATGGTCTCGGCCCCGGGCGCCAGCATCTGCTCGTCGGAGACGCGATCAAAGCCCGGCTTGCCGGCGAGGCGATAGGCGATTTCACCCCAGGGCGTTTTGGCATACACCCCATCACCCATGCTGCGCCCGTTCAACGGGTCGGCATTCTCGCCGTCGAACTCGGCAATTCGAACGGGTCCGCTCGGCAACAGGGCAGGGTCAACGAACTCGGCGACGTTCGGCGCCCCCTGCATGCCGCGCGCCGCGTGGACCAGCGCGATGAGGCCGTGGGTCTTGCCACCGCGCCGAAGCTGGTATCGAGACGGAACACCGAAGCCGCCGATGCGGCGCCGCGGAGCCTTCCGCAGACATTGCCGAGCAGGTTCCGCAAGCCTCTGGTCGGATAGGTGGTAGCAAAGAACTTGGTCGCGTCCCGATATTCGGGCGGAGCCGTGCCGTTGACAACTTGCGCCAGGTCGGCGGCGAAGTCTGCGTCGGTCATTGTTCCGGCGACAACGTCGTCCCGCGGCGTGCAGATGTCGAAAATCGAAGGAATCACACTCATCTTCCCCATTAGCCAACGAATACGGGCGACGCGCAGCCACGCACATCCTGCTCTTTTGGTCGAATGGTATCAAGCGGTAGCTCTCTCATGACCGCATCGGTCATATTAGTCACCTGTCCAAGGCCCGCGCCAAGAAAGCGCGTTCCCTGGATTTTGAGGTTCAACCAAGCCAGATCGAGTTCGCGGTCCAGGGTCGGATCGCGCTTTTCCGCCACGATCACGCCGCCGCCGGAAACCCTGCCGATTTGCTGATAGCGGCAATGTGCCGACTTTTGCGCTTGCGCGGACCGATATTGTGTTCGCCTTGTGCGCGATATGCGCCCCTCAAAAGAGGGTCTATGCGCGCTGACATGAAGGCCGAGCTTGCCGCGATGCGGGCGGAAGCCAAGGCGATGGAATTGCGCATGACGATCAAGCTTGGTGGCTTGATTGCCGTGGGTGTCGTGGTTCTGGCGGCCATGAGGTTCTTCGGACATTGACCAGACACGAGGCACGCACCCAAGATTTTTGGGGGGAGCGATATCTCTGGCGCACCAAAGGCAGCATGTCCTTGGGCGGGTTGAGTCGTCGATTGGAAAGTTGTGGTTGCGCGAAGAATGCCGGGCGGCAGGGAAGCCGGTACCGTGACAGTCATTTTCCAGCCTCCGAATGATCGTCTGTTCGTGGTGACTGTTGAATGGATGGATAAGAACCGATGAGCGAACGGTATCACTATAGGCTCTCTGGTCTGGATTATGTCTATCTCGTCAACGGCTTTGCGTGGCACGAAACGGAATACGGCCCGGGGATCGCCATTGATGATCTCGATCATCTGCACGAGGCAATTGCCCGGCATGTGGTCACATCTCCTTCCCGTTTGCGGGGACAGGAAGTCCGGTTTCTGCGTTCCATTCTCAATGTGTCACAGGCCGCCCTAGTGATGCCCGTCATTGCTTTTGACGGCGAATCATGGATCTCTCCCTTGCGTATCCGGGATAGAGGGACGGTTCATGGTCAGGAAAGAGATTG
>WOUV01000088.1 GCA_009773045.1 Rhodospirillaceae bacterium
CGATTTGAGTCCCCCTTCCATCAAAGCTAGACCCCTTGAATCACACGCAGATTCGTGCCGTCAACAACCCATTGCGCTAAACTGATAGATGGTCAGGGTGCAGAGTGTCAGTCTCGACTTCGGCGCCCCCCTGTCACCCCCGGTGTGGGCACAGATGGATCGTGCTCTTGCTATAGTTGTTGCACAATTGGAGTGCTGGGGGGCAAAGCTGACCCCAAGGAATCACGGGGGTGGGTGGGAGGCCGAGCCTCCCCCACAGTTTGATGTCTTGAACGCAGCGTGGGGGAGGGCTTGCCCTCCCCCACGCCCCCACGTTTCGCTGACCGAGGCCCTCCGGGATCTACACCGACGGGGGCGATCGGCGGGGCGGTGGGGGAGGAGGTCGGCGTCCTGTTGGGTCCGCTTGATCCAAAGGGGGAAGTGGTCGTGCGCCTTGAGGGTCCTGTGTCGGGAATGGTGCGGGAATCACGGCTGCCGGGCCTCTGGCACGTGCGGCGGGGTGCCGGAACGGAGGCCGTCCATGAAGTGGTGGTGGCCGAAGTGCCGAACCTTCTGCGCGAGGCCGCGGCGGCCGAGGCGTCGTCTGAAATCCCGATTCCTGTGGCGGAGGGGAGCGTGCACGGGCGCGCCCTCCTGCTGCGGATCGCCCAGTGTCTCAAGGGGCTGGCGCTGGAGGACACATCCACTCTCTTCGACCTGACCCATTGCCCCTTGTCATCGGACGATCATGCCCTGATTGACCGTACACTGAAGACGGGAACGGTGTGGGGATGGTCCCTCGGCTATCCTGCCTGCCAGGCGGTGACAACCAGTGTCCGGTGTATCTGGCGCGTGCGTTACCGGAACGGGGATAAACTGGTGCTCGATACCATCGAGATCGTGGACATACCGGCGGTGCTCCGGGCACAGCGGGAAGACATCGACGACAGCCTGACCCGCTTCGACACGTTGCTGAGGGAATAGGGGCCGGCCAAAAGGGGAAGGGGTAAAGCCATGACGGGAAACAACGAACGAAAAGCGATATCGGTTTATGTCTATGAACTGCCGGTACGCCTGTGGCATTGGATCACGGTTGTATCGGTGGTGACCCTGGCGGTCACTGGCTTTCTCATCGCCACCCCCCTTCCCACGATCGCGGGTGATTCGGCTGATTATTTCATGATGGGATATATCAGGCTGGTCCATTTTGCAGCGGGGTACATTTTGGGCATTGTCCTGCTGTATCGCTTGTATTGGGCGATTATTGGTAATTAACACGCGAGTTAATTGTTTTACATCGAGTTCTGGAGCCGAACATGGACCACCCGGTTGTGGCACCAGATCCGATGGATTCTGTTCATCGAGAAAAAACCAATGAAATACGAAGGCCATAATCCGGTGGCTCACGTTGCCATGTTCTTCCTGTTCGTTCTCCCGACCCTCTGGCAGGTCCTGACCGGATTTGCGATGTACGCCGAGGCCGGCGATAAGGATGCGTTGACGTACCAGCTTTTCGGCTGGGTGATCGCCCTGTTTCCCAATACTCAAGATTTGCATACCTGGCATCATGCCGGCATGTGGGTGCTGGCCTGCTTTGTCCTCATCCATGTTTACATCACCATCCGTGAAGACATCATGTCCCGCAAGAGCCTGATCAGTACCATGATCAGCGGCGAACGGATGTTCAAGGATGATCTGCCATAGGCATGCCCTCCATGGAATGCTCTTGAATCTTGCCTTACGGGTTTTTTATTCTTCGGTTCCTTGCTTTTTGGAGGCAGATCATGAAATGGGTCACCCGTTCCCACGTTCACGTTGATCGGGTGGCCTGCCCCTGGGTGATCAGCCGCTTTATCGACTCGGAGGCGCAGTTTCTGTTCGTCCCGCGCGCGACGGTGCTGGAAGTGGCGGAGCGCGAAGGGGCCATCGCCTTCGACACCACGGGTGCGCCCTATGACCACGACGGCGATCTTTGCACTTTTGATGTGCTGATCCGCGCCTTCGGCCTGACCGACCGGGCGTTGCTGCGTCTGGCGAGGGTGGTCAATGCCGCCGACACCGGACGTCTTGCCGACGATCCTCTTGCCGCCGGCCTGGAAGCCCTGGCGGTCGGCTACGCCCTCCGCCACCCCGAGGACAAGACCAACCTGGCCCGGCAGTTTGAGATGTACGATGCCCTTTACGCCTGGTGTGCCCTGGATGTCGCGAAAGGCCCATGAAGGGGGAACGCCTCGCGGCCTTCCTGGGCCTTACGTCCGGGACCGTCGGGCTTTTCGCCATGGTGGCCCTGGTGGGCCTGGGCGAGCGCATGGCGGAGCGGTTCTTGCCGGTCTATCTCCTCTTGCCGTCGGCGGCGGCACGCTGGCGGTCGGGGTGTTGCAGGCGATGGACACCCTGCTGTCGGCTCTTTATGCCTATTCCGGCGGCTGGCTGGCCCAACGGCTGGGCGCGGAGGCGGACGCTCACCCTGGTCAATGGCCTTGCCATCGCCGGGTATCTGGTGGTGATCCTGGTGCCGCGCTGGGAGGCCGTGCTGGCGGGTGCCATCTTGTTCATCGCCTGGAGCGCCGTTTCCCTGCCCGCCACCATGGGCCTGATCGCCCGGATGCTGCCCCGGAACAAGCACACCATGGGCGTCACCCTGCGTGCGCTGGTGCGCCGCATCCCGGTGGCCTTGGGGCCGCTGCTGGGCGGGGCCGCCATTGCCATTGCCGGCGAGGAAGCCGGGGTGCGCTTGGCTTTCGTCGTGGCTCTGGTCCTTGCCGTTCTGGGGAGCATCCTGTATGGACGGCTGGTGCCCGACGACCGGTCCTTGGGCGGCGAGACCCTGCCCCTGGGTGTGCGGGGAACCTTCCGGTTGATGCCCCCCCGGAACTGAAGGTGCTGTTGCTCTCCGACGTGCTGATCCGCTTTTGCGAGCAGATTCCGTATGCCTTTGTCGTCATCTGGTGCATGAAAAGCATTGCCTGGCCGGTGTCGGCCTTTCAGTTCGGCCTTTTGACGGCAATCGAGATGGCGACCGCCGTGCTGGTCTACATTCCCGTTGCCTATTGTGCCGATCGTCTGGGCAAGCGGCCCTTCGTGCTCGCGACCTTTGTCTTCTTCACCGCCTTTCCCCTGGCGCTTTCCCAGGCCCAGTCCTTTGCCTGGCTGGTGCCGGTTTTTGTCCTGCGCGGCCTCAAGGAGTTCGGCGAGTCGGCGCGCAAGGCTCTGATCCTTGACTTGGCTCCGGACGGGCACAAGGCGGCGGTGTTTGGTCTCTATTACCTGATCCGCGACATCTTCGTGACGGCGGCAGCCTTTGGCGGTGCCGTCGTGTGGGGCATGGCGCCGCTGGCCAACCTGACCGCTGCCGCTGTTTTCGGCGGTATGGGGACTTTGCTGTTCCTGTTCCACGGCGGCGGCGGGAGCGGGCGTCATGGCACGGAACCTGATTCTCGCTCCCTCCTGACCACATGATTTTCTTACGCGTGGCTTCCCGATGGCTTCCGGAGGGAAACGATCCCTCCGCCACCACCTCATGAGTATCCTGCCGCCAAGGCGGGGACCAAGCCTCCTGATGACAAATTACGACAGAAGAAAGGCACCTGTATCATAATCAGCGTATACGCCGACGAACACTCCTGTGGATTCTGCTCCGCTTTCCATCGCAAAGCCCTCACAGCAGGGAACGCCTTCATCCTTTTCCGAGTGGAAAAGCATGTCTTCTGATTTGGAGAGCAGGAAAGATTCCTCTTCCTCAGACGCAAAGGATACAAAGATCGCCCTGTCGTGGGACTCATGACCCCGATCCGTGTCCGTCAGAAGATCTGTAATGTCCTTCTGGATTTCGGAAAAAGTTTCGGTCCTGAGGGAACTGTGGGAGGAATCCGCCGCCGCAGTGGCATCCACCCCCGTGCTCTGTTCAGAGTCCTTTACCCTCTGGCTAGATTCCTTGATCTTTTCGCACTCTGGACAGTGTCCAGTAAGGAAATTCCATACATCCGTCAACCAGGATAGCATAACTAGAATCCTTTCAACTCTTTACCAGTTATTTATTTCGACTTTCCACCCAATGCATTGAACACCCCTTCCCAAGTTAGATAACATACACTCTCGCTCCCAAAAATAAATTATACGTAAAGCCAGTACACCATAAGATATATTATAGGAACCACAAAAGTAACGAAGGAAAGCCATGCGTGCGGACGGGAAGGAGCGGACCGTGCAGGCCCAAGCCATGGCGGCAAACATGCCGCCCCTGTTGATCGCGGCAGAGCGGGTTGCGGCAACATTCATGAGTGGCCTGCACGGGCGCCGTCAGGCCGGACCAGGAGAGATCTTCTGGCAATTCCGCCGCTATCGGTCCGGGGATCCGGTCCGCGGCATCGACTGGCGCCGGTCGGCCCGTTCGGATCTGCTTTATGTGCGCGAGCGGGAGTGGCAGGCGGCACAATCGGTTTTTCTGTGGTGCGACGGCTCGCCGTCCATGGCCTACCGTGCGCAAGACACCCGGCCTGCCAAAGGCGAACGGACCGCCCTTGTGGGGCTGGCTTTGGCCGTGTTGCTGGCCCGCGCCGGCGAACGGGTGATTCTTTTGGGAACGCGGGGAGAGCCGCCCGCCACGCTGCCGGGGCTGGCCGCACATCTGGCCCGGGGCGGACTGGCGGACTTGCCCTTGGAGGCGCAGGCGCTGGCCCGCCATGGTCAGGCGGTTCTGATCGGCGATTTCCTGGATGATCTTGCAACAATACAAAAAACCGTTCGCAATATTGCCGAGAAGGGTGTTACTGGTCATTTGTTACAAGTTCTGGACCCGGCGGAGGAAACGCTGCCTTTCACCGGACGGGTCCGGTTCGTGGGACTCGAGAACGAGGGGACGGTGGAGGTCAGACGGGCAGAGGATCTGCGGCACGCCTATGGACAGCGGCTCGCGGAACACCGCGCCGGCGTGACGGCGTTGACGCATGCTTTCGGCTGGACGTTTGCCGTTCATCACACCGATGCCCCGGCGATCGAGGCGTTGGTGTCGCTGTTCACGGCGCTGAGCCGTCGTGGGTGACGGTCCCCTTGCAATCTGGCCTAGAAATTGCTTTAAACACCGGCACAGGAACTGAGAGCGACGAACGGCAGAAGGCAGACGGGCATGCGAGATCTTATGGTCCTTCGGGGCGTCGCGCTGGTCCTTTTGTCTTTTCTGCTCCCCCTTCCGGGGCACGCCACACCCGCTGCTAGCACCTCCGACCCTTGTGCCAGCGCCATCGCCCACCAGAAAAGCGTTTACACCCTGCCCCACCAGCTTTTACAGGCCATTTCACTCGTGGAAAGTGGCCGTTATGATACCGCTCGGCAAATCGTTACAGCCTGGCCCTGGACCGTGACCGCGGAAGGAAACGGCAATTATTTCCCCACCAAAGCGGCAGCCATTGCCGAGGTCCGTCGTTTGCAATAAAAGGGGGTCACCACCATCGACGTGGGCTGCATGCAGGTGAACCTCTATTACCACCCGAACGCCTTTGCGACTCTTGATCAGGCCTTCGACCCCGAAACCAATGCCGAATATGCCGCGGCTTTTCTGTCCGGTCTGTATGACGAGACGGGAGACTGGTTGCGGGCCGCATCTTATTACCATTCCCGCGATCTGGAACGGGGCAAGACCTACCGGGCCAAGGTCGTCAAGACATGGGAGACCCACCGTCACATGGTCCTGGCCCGCCAGACTCCTCCCCCGGAGCCGCCACGGCCTGCCGCGCCCTCCCGCCGCCTCGACACACCGGCGTTGCAGGGAATCACCACCCGTCAGGCCGAAGTGCTGGCCAGAACCCTTGCCGAGCGTGAAGCCGCCCGCGAAGCCGCCACCGTGTGGCGCACCGCGCGGATGCAGGAATGGGAAGCCCGCCGTGCCGCACGTCTGTCGCGCGCCGCGGCGAACTGATCAGGGAGATTCCAACAATGTCTGTTCGTGCGGCACACACCCTGCCTTCCGCCATCGCGGACTTCGAGTCTTTCCTGGCCCGGATCGGTTCCCGGCGGCCTGCCTTTTTCCTGGATTTCGACGGAACGTTGACACCCATCATGCCACGGCCAGACATGGCGCGCCTAGCCGAACCCGTGCGCGCCGTGATCGCCGCCTTGGCCGAACGCCATTCGGTTGCCGTGGTTTCGGGCCGCGACCGGGCGGAGATCGAACGCCTGATCGGGCTGCCGGAGATCCTTTATGCGGGCAACCACGGTTTTGACATTGTTCTGCCGGATGGACGGAGGCCCGGACACGGCGACATGACCTGCCACCAGAGTCGCCTTGACCGGGTGGCGGAGGACGTGCGCCGGGTCGTGCCCGACTGTCTGATCGAGCGCAAACGCTTCACCATCGCCATTCACAGCCGCAACGTTCCCGATGCCCGCGTACCGGTCATCGAGGCCGCCGTTGTTCGGGTTTTGAGAAAGGAACACCCGCACCTGAAACTGACCACCGGCAAGATGGTCTACGAGTTGCAACCCAATCTCGATTGGGACAAGGGTCGGGCTGTTCTGTGGATGCTGGAGGAATTGGGTTTGAACAGGGAAGACACCATTCCGGTGTTCTTCGGCGATGACGTGACCGATGAACGCGCTTTCGAGCGACTGGAAGGTCTTGGCGTGGTGGTTGCCCCCGTGACAGACCACAACCGCATGACAGCCGCCGACTTCCGCGTCGAGGACTGCCGCGAGGTCGTGGTCGTCTTGCAACGCTTGCATCGCTCGACTGGCGCGACGCACTAGGCGTGAGGCGGAGAGGAAATATCCCCTTCCCCCGCCTCGGTGTGCCCCTGTTGGTCCAGAAGCGCCAGCAGTTCCGTTTGAGACAACGCCTGTGGCGTCGCTGGTTGTGGTATGGTTCGGCGCCGTTCGGGACCGGTATAGGTCTCGAGAGCATGGCGGCGGCGGTCCGGTCCGAAATAACGGGGCATCCTGATGAAAGGCCGACGGTGCAAAACGACCGCCTCGAGCCGCGTGTAAAGAGAGCGGGCCGAGAAAGGCTTGGCGACAAATTCATCCACCCCCGCATCACGCGCCTCCATCACGCGACTGAGTTCGGTGTGGCCCGTGAGCATGATGATCGGAATGAAACGGTTCGGGCTTTTGGGATCGGTGCGCACAAGACGGACCAGGGCAAGACTATCCATCGGCCGCATGTTCCAGTCTGTCAGAACGATGTCCACATCGGGAAAACGGGTGAAGTATTGAAAAGCCGCCGCGCCATCATCGACCGTGGAAATACGGCCAACCCCCAAGGCCCGCACAATACTTCTGATGAGCGTGGCCATATGCATATTGTCTTCTGCAAGCAGAATATTGATTCGTTCAAGATCCATGGCCCTTTTCTGGAAACATCCCCCGTGCCGTGCGGCGTCATCATGGGTTCCGGTTGGAATCTCCACGCCAGTGCCGCAAGGCTCGGATCAGCTCCTCCTCCCCCTGGCCTATCGTCCCCTGCCCCATCTTCCCCCCCGTGGTCGAGACGACGGGGCGGGCCGGCGGGGCCGTGTCGCTGTCACACAAATCGTCCTCTTCCAAAGGAACACGCGCGGGCCGAAACGATCCCCCCATCAGGGCCGCCAGCACATCGGTCTGCGACATGCCTCCGCCCGTTTCCAACGCGCTAGCGTGCCTCACCTTCCGGTCCACAGGGGGGGGGGGCGTTTTCCAAGGGGGAGGGTGCGGTGGCAGGGGCCTCGTGGGACAAGGCTTCCGGGGCGAAGGGTTCCCCGGAATCGGCGCCTTGATTCAAAAAATCCTGTCCGCGCTCTGCCGTGGGGAACGGCGCATGGGGCGAGGCGGCGGCGGAATTTCCAGGATCTCCCGCGGAACGACTCGCCACGATTTCCGGTTCCGGTTCCGGCTCCGGTTCCGGTTCCGGTTCCGGCACCACGGGAGCCATGGGTTCTGGTGCTGGCCATCCATCAGTTTAGAATGGCCTTCCAGAGGCGGGGGAGCGGCAGGCACGCCTGGATGATTTTGACGATGCGTTGGATGCCG
>WOUV01000089.1:0-2690 GCA_009773045.1 Rhodospirillaceae bacterium
GCGGTTCGGCGACGGAGGGCAAGATTCTGGCCGCGCGGGCGCTGGGTCTGCCGGTTCTGATGGTGCGCCGTCCATCGCCTGAAGCGGGCGAAACGGTGAACACCGTGGCCGCCGCCGTGGCCTGGGTGGAGGCAATCCTGGCGAGGCTCTAACGGAGCATCCCGCAAAAGCTAAAAAATATGCAGAATATGTCAATGCCCGTATTTCAGACATTGCTTCTCGTTCCGTTACCGGCGAAGATAAAGTCAAGCATCCAACGGTCGGAAATCACAGACGTGCGAGGTAGGGTCATGGGAAGGCAGCCGCCCTACAATGAAATGTACGCGGAAACCGGCGCTGTCCGCCCGGCCTACACGCAGTACCAAAAATGGCTGGCGGTCACTCCGGGCGAGCAATTGTTCCAGCGTCACCAGCAAGCGGATCTTTTGTTCCGGCGCATCGGAATCACCTTTGCCGTTTACGGTGACAACATGGGGGCCGAGCGGTTGATTCCCTTCGACATCATCCCCCGCATCCTGACCGCCGAAGACTGGGGAACCGTGTCGAGTGGCTTGATTCAACGGGTGCGGGCGTTGAATGCTTTCATTCATGACATCTATCATGATCAAGAGATACTGAACGCTGGCGTGATCCCCGGCGACCTTGTCCGCCATAATGCCTCGTTTCGCAATGAAATGACCGGTTTCGAGCCACCCGGGGGGATCTATATCACCATCGCCGGCATCGATGTGGTGCGCACGGGAGCCAATCAGTTCCATGTGCTGGAGGACAATCTGCGCACACCTTCCGGTGTCTCCTACATGCTCGAAAACCGTGAAATCATGATGCGACTGTTCCCGGAACTGTTCAGTGCCTATGCCGTGGCGCCGGTCAACCACTATCCGCATGAATTGTTAAAGAATCTGCATTCGGTTGCGCCTTCGGGTGTTGAGGATCCGACAGTCGTTCTGCTGACGCCCGGTTCCTTCAACAGCGCCTATTTCGAACACGCCTTCCTCGCCGACGAAATGGGGGTAGAACTGGTGCAAGGGCAGGATTTGCTCGTTGACAACGATATCGTTTACATGCGCACCGTCGAAGGACCGCGGCGGGTGGATGTGATCTATCGCCGAGTGGACGACGATTTCCTGGACCCCCTGGCCTTCCGGCCTGATTCGCTTTTGGGCGTGCCGGGCCTGTACCAGGCCTACAAGAAAGGCAAGGTCACGCTCGCCAACGCCATCGGCACCGGCATCGCCGATGACAAGGCCATTTACGCCTATGTGCCAGAGATGATTCGGTTCTACCTGGGCGAGTCGCCCATTCTTGCCAATGTGCCGACCTATCAGTTGCGGGAAAAGGATGATCTGGCCTATGTGCTGGAGCATCTGGACGATCTGGTGGTGAAGGAGGTCCATGGCTCCGGCGGATACGGCATGCTGGTTGGCCCCAGCGCTACGGGGACCGAACGGGAGGCCTACAAGGAACGGATTCTCGCCAATCCGGCCAATTTCATCGCCCAGCCGACGCTGGCCCTTTCCACCTGTCCGACCTTCGTTGAACAGGGGGTGGCGCCCCGGCATGTGGACCTGCGACCCTTTGTTCTGATGGGTGGCGCCATCACCGTGGTTCCGGGCGGCCTGACCCGGGTGGCCTTGCGCGAGGGGTCTCTGGTCGTTAACTCCTCCCAGGGAGGCGGGACCAAGGACACCTGGGTTCTGGAGGATCGCGCATGCTGAGCCGCACCGCCGACAACCTGTACTGGATGGCCCGCTATGTGGAACGTGCTGAAAACATGGCGCGACTTCTGGATGTGAGCTATCGTCTGTCGCAGTTGCCGCGGACCAACGGAGAGGCGTCTATCGAATGGACAACCGCTCTGTCCATCGCTGGCCAGTTGCCGTCCTTCCTTGCCCGGCACGATACGGTTTCCGCCGGCACGGTGATCGCCTTTGTCGCGCTCGATCTCGACAACCCGTTCAGCATCGTTTCGTGTCTGCATCAGGCGCGGGAAAACGCCCGTACCGAACGGGGAGGCATTCCAAGCGAGTTGTTCGAAAGCCTCAACGCCGCCTGGCTGGAATTGCGGGAAATCCCCTACGGCAAAGTGGTAGACATGGGATTTCGGGCCTTCTTCGACTGGGTCAAGGAACGCTCGCACCTGTTTCGCGGCATTTCCGTTGGGACCATGGTTCGCGGCGACGGCTTTCGTTTCAACCGGCTCGGCACGTTCGTTGAACGGGCGGACAATACGGCGCGGCTGCTTGATGTCAAATATGACGTGCTGGTGCACGACTACGACGTGCTGGCGTATGAGGGGGACGCGATGGCACGCTTCGGGCAAAAACAGGACACCGTCGCCCTCGAGGATGCGGTGGATTACTATCAATGGGGGGCGTTGCTGCGGTCGGTATCGGGATTCAAAGCCTACCGGACACTCTATCGCGACACCATCCGGCCTCGGCAGGTGACGGAACTTTTAATCTTCCGTCATGAATTTCCGCGTTCGCTGCATGCATGTTATGACGACATTCAGCGTGTTCTGGAGTATTTGTGTGTCCGGTGTGAGTGCATCCGCATTGCGGGAGATATGCATGCGCGGTTGCATTTCGGACGCATCCAGGATGTTCCCGATCTCCACGCCTATCTCACCGAATTCATCACCCGCAATGCCACCTTGAGCGACGAAATACGGCGCAATTTCATGATGG
>WOUV01000089.1:2709-10650 GCA_009773045.1 Rhodospirillaceae bacterium
GGGGATGCACGGCCCTCCCCCACACCCCCTCGATTCCTTTTCCTTTCTTCATTTCGACGGCACTGGGGCGTGCATCCCCTTGCTTCCTGTGACATGGCGGGACAAAAGGAAAAATGCGCACTTTTCACAAGATACCAGCCACCGTGATAACGGGATTCCTGGGTGCCGGCAAAACAACCCTGATCCGCCATCTTCTGGAAAACCCTCACGGGCGCCGCATCGCCGTCGTGATCAACGAATTTGGAGATGTCGGCATCGACCGCGCCGTGCTGGATGGATGCGGATGCGCCGCTGATACCATTATCGAGCTGGCCAATGGGTGCCTGTGCTGCACCGTGGCCGACGCCTTCCTGCCGGTGATGGAAAGCTTAAGCGGCCGCGATGTGCCGCCCGACCATATCGTCATCGAAACATCCGGCCTGGCCCTGCCCAAGCCGCTGGTTCAGGCGTTCCAGTGGCCGGCGGTGCGCTCGCGGGTGACGGTGGATGGCGTGGTGGCGGTGATCGATGCCGCGGCCGTGGCTGGAAACCGTTTCGCCGAGTCTCCGCCCCAGGGCGCCGTCGTGCACGATAATCCGCTGGCAGAGGTGTTCACCGATCAGCTTTCGTGTGCCGACATGGCGCTTTTGAACAAGACCGATCTGGTGGAAAACGATGTGCTCGCGGCGTTGATGCGGGATCTGTCGGCCCGTCTGCGGCCTGGCGCCCGGCTGGTGCCTGCCCGTCAGGGCTGGGTTGATCCCGGGCTTTTGCTGGGGCTGGCGGCGGCGGCGGAAGACGATCTCATGTCCCGCCCCTCTCTCCACGATGGCCTTGGGGCGCATGATCACGATGATTTCGAGAGTTTTGCCTTTGTTCTGCCGGCGATTGCCGATCCGGAAGAGATGGAATCGCGTTTGGCGGCGGCGATCGCTGCGCATGATATCCTGCGTGTCAAGGGATTCCTTGATGTTCCGGGCAAGGCCATGCGCCTTGTGGTGCAAGGGGTTGGTCCGCGAATCCAGCGCTATTTCGACCGACCCTGGAAAATTGCCGAAGCTCGGCGCAGCCAGCTTGTCGTCATCGGTCTGAAAGGATTGGACCGGGCCACAATAGCCGCTGCCCTTGGCGCCATTGCCTGAAACAAAACCGGCGGAAAAGGCACGAGACTTTCGGTGGGTATCAGTGCAGCGGCAGCATCCGGACCACCACTCCGACGGCAACGACCGTCATCGCCGAAAGGGCCACCCCCAGCTTGATCACGAGACGCAGTTCCATGGCCTTGATCTCCGCCCGGATGGCATCGCTCTCGGTCTTGGCCTCCGTCCGCGCGGCTTTGATTTCCGTTTGCAAGATCTCGGCCTCGGCTTTGGCATCTGCCCGCACGGCGGCGATATCGGTCTTGACGTCTGCGATATCGGCCGTGACGGCCGTGATGTCGCTTTTTGTGGCAAGATCGGAATCATTTGCGGCTTCCCGAACCGCTTCCGTGATGGCAGTGGCATGGGTTTCAGGGATTCCCGCATTCCGCAAACGGCAGGCGAACTTCAGGGTGTCAAAGGCAACCGCAAACACCATCACAGAATCTCTCTGTTCCACAAATTCCAGTATGGGACCGGATCACAGAGGGATCAAGATGTTCCTCATCGGGTGGTTCCAGAATTCGTCCTCCCCCCATGACGGCGGGAGTGTTGCAAGCAGGGAGCGTTTCTGCAATGATCCCTTCTCTGCCTTAGAGGAGAAATAGGGACATGGGCTCCTGGAGCATTGGACATTGGGTCATCGTTCTTCTGGTCATCCTGATTTTATTCGGGGCGGGCAAGATCCCGCGTCTGATGGGCGACATGGCCAAAGGGGTCAAGGCCTTCAAGAAAGGCATGAAGGAAGACGATGAAACAGGATCCGCCCCGTCGGCGCCGGTGGAATCCGTCAAGGTGCTGGAAGAACAAACCGCTCGCACGAGCGAAGTAAGCAAAGATTGGACCGCCCACGGCTAACCCCGCGGTTGACAAAGGAATGCGCGGTGTTCGATTTCAGCATGGCGGAAGTGCTGGTGGTGGCGGTGGTGGCGCTAGTTACCATCGGGCCGCGGGATTTGCCGCGCGCCCTTTATACCTTGGGACGCTGGGTCGGCAAGGCGCGGGCGCTGGCCGGTGAGTTTCACCGCCACGTGGATGAAATGGTGCGCGAGGCGGAGCTGGAGGAATTTCGCCGCAAGGCCGAGGAACTCAACCGCAAGAACCTGGCCCAGGTGCTGGAAAACAGCGTCGATCCCGACGGCGCGATACGCCGCGGCCTGGAATTGCCGGAACCAGGGCCGGAACCAGGGAAGACCGGCGCCAAGGAAAACGACATGAACCGGGAAAAAGGTGACGCCCCTTCCCTCACGCCGCCGCCGCCTTGATCTGGAAAAAGATCGTGACCACAACCGATTCCAACGACGATCCCGAACAACACAAAATGCCGCTGATCGAGCATCTGCTTGAGTTGCGCGGGCGGTTGTTGTGGACAGCGGGGGTCTTTCTTATCGCCTTTCTCGGGTGTTTCTACCTGGCGGAGGGCATTTACGGGTTCCTCGTCCGCCCCCTCAGTGCCGCCATGGAGGCCCAGGGAGGCAGCCAGCGGATGATCTATACCGCCGTGACGGAGGCTTTTTTTACCTACCTGAAAGTGGCGGCCTTTGCGGCCTTCACCCTGACCTTTCCGGTGTTTGCCATCCAGACGTGGCTGTTCATCGCCCCTGGTTTGTACCGGAACGAGAAAAAGGCTTTTCTGCCCTTTCTGGTGGCCACTCCGGTTCTGTTTCTTATGGGTGCCACCCTTGTCTATACCTTCATCATGCCGCTGGCTTGGCATTATCTGCTGGGTTTTCAAAGCGCCGGCACGGAAACAACCCTGCCCATACAGCTTGAGGCCAAGGTTTCGGAATACCTGGACGTGGTCATGACTCTGATGCTGGCCTTTGGCATTTGCTTCGAATTGCCGGTGGCGCTGACCCTGATGGCCAAGGTTGGTCTTGTCAGCGCGCAAGGATTGGCGGACAAACGGCGTTTTGCCATTGTTGGCGTTTTCGTGGTGGCCGCCGTTCTGACCCCCCCCGATGTCATCAGCCAGATCGGCCTTGCCGTGCCACTGATCGGCCTTTACGAACTGTCGATCCTCGCCTGCCGCTGGGTGGAAAAACAGCGGGAAAAGGCCGAGCCGGAGGCTGAACACTGACGCCAGGGGCGCCCCCTGGAATTAAACACGTTCCATTGCTTTCCGGGATTCGTATAAAAAGATGCCCGCCTCCTTTCACGAACACTGGATTCCCGCCACGGATGGCATACGCCTGTATTGGCGCGATTATGGCAATGGCGCGCGGTCAGACAAGACGCCATTGTTGTGTCTGACCGGGCTGACCCGCAATGCCAAGGACTTCCATTTTCTCGCCAAACGATATGCCGGAACGCGGCGGGTCCTCTGTCCGGATTACCGCGGGCGCGGGCGGTCTGATTATGATCCTCAGTGGCAGCGGTACACGCCGGCCACTTATGCTCAAGACATGCGGTGTCTGCTGGCGGCATGCGGAATCGAACGGGTCGTGGTGATCGGCACATCCCTGGGCGGAATTGTCGCCATGGATCTCGCCATGGCTTGTCCGGCCTCTCTGGCCGGCGTGGTTTTGAATGACGTTGGTCCGGTCATCGACACCTCCAGCCTCCGCCCCATCCTTGACCGCCTTGGCGTTGACCGTCCGCAAACCGATTGGGACGGCGCCGTGCGCGAGACACGGCGCATGTTTCCCACCCTTGTTCTGCCATCGGAGAAGGCTTGGCTGTCCATGGCACAAAGCACCTTTCGCGCCGGCGCGGATGGCGTGTTGCATGTCGATTGGGACGTGAATCTGATGCGGCCCTTGCGGGAAGAAACCTCCCCGCCCGACCTGTGGCCGGCTTTTCGGGCGCTGGGGCCTCTCCCCGCCCTGGCCCTGCGCGGCGAAACATCCGATGTGCTGAGCGTTGCGACATTCGACCGCATGGCCGAGGCGAAACCGGATCTGGTGCGGGCCACGATTCCTGGTGCCGGTCATACCCCTCATTTGGGCGAACCCCAGTCCCTTGCCGCTCTCGATCGTTTCCTTGCAACGGTGTGAACGCCTTGCTCATGGGGAGGAGAGGGGGGGTGCCCTATGGTATCGTCTTGCGTGGATCGAATGCATCCCGCACCGCCTCGCCGATGAAGACCAGAAGCACCACCTGCACCGAAACGACGGCAAAGCCGGTGATGGCAAGCCAAGGCCCCTGCAAGTTTTCTTTGCCCTGCCGCAAAAGTTCTCCTAAAGAGGGCGTGCCGGGCGGCAGGCCCAGCCCCAGGAAATCAAGGGCGGTCAGGGCCACGATGGCGCTCGACACCAGAAAAGGCGTGAAGGTCAAGGTGGCCACCATGGCATTGGGCAGCACGTGCCGGAACATGATGACGACATCACTGACCCCCAGCGCCCGCGCGGCCTCGACATAGGTGAAATTGCGCCCGCGCAGGAACTCGGCCCGGACCACGCCGACAAGAGCGGTCCACGAAAACAGGGCCAGGATACCGAGAAGACTCCAAACCCCGGGGGTGATGACGGCGGAAAGGATGATCAGAATGAACAGCTCCGGCATGCCGCTCCAGATTTCCAGGAACCGCTGTCCCAGCAAATCGATCCACCCTCCGAAGTATCCCTGCACCGCACCGGCCATGACCCCGATGACGGAAGACACGCCGGCCAGCAGCAAACCGAACAACACCGAAAGCCGAAAGCCATAAATCAGCCGCGCCGCCACATCGCGGCCCTGGTCATCGGTTCCAAGCCAGTTATCGGTCGAAGGCGGGGCGGGGGCCGGCACCGGCAGGGTGTGATTGATGGTGTCGTAACTGTAGCGAATCGGCGGCCATATCATCCATCCTTCCGCCACGATCAGATCCCGCAGGTAAGGATCGCGGAAATCGGCCCTGGTTGCAAAATCACCGCCGAAATCGGTTTCGGCGTAATCCACCCACACCGGAACATACAGCGCGCCCCGGAACGACACCAGCCAGGGGCGGTCGTTGGCGATGAACTCGGCGAGCAGACTTGAACCAAACAGGGCAAGAAAGATCCACAAGGACCAGAAACCGCGGCGATTGGCCCGGAACAGCGCCAGTCGTCGTTCAAGAAGCGGACTGCAACGCGGCCTGTGCCAAAAGGAAAAAATGGTCTTCATGCCCCCCGCCGCTCGAAATCAATGCGTGGATCGATCAGATGCAAAGTGATGTCGCTGACGATATTGAGCAGAAGGCCGGTCAGGCTGAAAAAGTACAAGGTGCCGAACACGACGGGATAATCCCGGTACCGGGCGGCCTCGAACCCCAGAAGGCCCAGGCCGTCCAGGGTGAAAACGACCTCGATCAGCAGCGATCCCGTAAACAGAATCCCAACCAGCGTGCGGGGAAAGCCGGCGATGATCAGCAGCATGGCATTGCGAAAGACATGGCCATAAAGCACCCGCCGTTCCGTCAATCCCTTGGCGCGAGCAGTCGTGACATAGTGCTTGCCGATTTCATCCAGAAAGGCATTCTTGGTGAGCAGTGTAAGGGTTGCGAAGCCGCCGATGGTGATGGCCGTGACCGGCAAGGTCATGTGCCAAAGATAATCCCCGATACGTTCCGGCCAGGACAGTGTAAGCCAGTTGTCCGAGGTCAGGCCCCGCAGGGGGAACCAGTCCAGGTAACGGCCTCCCGCAAATAATACAATTAAAAGAATGGCAAACAGAAATCCTGGAATAGCATAGCTCGTGACAAGGATCGAACTGGTGACGACATCGAATCGAGATCCGTCACGAACGGCCTTGGCGATGCCAAGCGGCACCGAAACCATGTAGATGATCACCGTACTCCACAGGCCAAGGGAAATGGAGACGGGCAGCTTTTCCCAAACTAGCGAAAGAACGCTTTTGTCGCGATAATAACTGTTGCCAAGATCAAAGGTCAGGTAATTCCGCATCATGAGGAAAAACCGTTCGTGCGTCGGCTTGTCGAAGCCGAACTGCTGTTCCAGGGCCTTGATGAGATCCAGGTCAAGCCCCTGGGCGCCGCTGTATTTGCTGTTGAATGTGCGCTCCGACAGGGCGGAAGCAGAAAAAGAAGTGGGCGAATCCTGGGCGCCAGCGCCCGAAAGGCGCCCCGTCGCCTCTGCATTGGAGCCTTTGAGGCGCGAGAGCACCTGTTCCACCGGCCCGCCAGGAGCGATCTGAACGATGGCGAAATTGATGAGAAGAATGCCAAACAGCGTCAACGGGATGAACGCCATGCGACGAAAGATGTATGGTCCCATCGATTGCACAATCCCTACCTGTACGGCGGCGCGGTGTCACGAGAAAGGGAGTCCGGAAATGCTTCAAATCCTATCTTATCTTGAACCTGACCTTACCTTAAAACCTGACTGGGAATAAAGATTTCAGATAACCGAAAACAGTCTCTTTTTCGGGTGAATTTTAAAGTCGGCGGGGCTTGACGTCAATCTTTTGGCGCGTATTCTTGAACTGATGCTGGCCGATGGCGGCAGGGAGTGGCTTGGCCATGCGGTGGGCCAGGAGGTGTTTGGCGTGATGGTCTTCCCCCCAGGGAAGAAAATCAGCGGAATGCCTTTGCAAAAAATCAAAAAATAAAGTGTCATGTTGCTTCACAAAGGATATGACCACAATGATGACAACTGTTTTGCCGGCCCTGGCCCATGAAAAAGGGCTTGCGGCCTATATCCGCGCCATCAAGAAGTTTCCGCTTCTTGATCCGCAGGAAGAATATATGCTGTCGAAACGCTGGCAGGATTATGGCGATCTGGAGGCGGCGCACCGGCTGGTGACGAGCCATTTGCGCCTTGTAGTCAAGATCGCCGTGGGGTACCGGTATTATGGCCTGCCGGTCGCCGACCTGATTTCGGAGGGAACGGTCGGCCTGATGCGCGCGGTCAAAAAGTTCGAACCCGACCGAGGCGTGCGGCTTGCCACCTATGCCATGTGGTGGATCAAGGCCTCGATCACTGAATTCATCCTGACCTCGTGGTCTCTGGTCAAAACCGGAACCGTTGCCGCTCAGAAAAAACTGTTTTTCCGGTTGCGCCGGTTGAAGGCGCACATGGAGATCTATGGCGAGGGCGATCTTGCGCCCGAACAGGCACGGGCCATCGCCGATCAGCTCGACGTGACCCCCGAGGAGGTGGTGGAGATGAACCGCCGCCTGGCCGGGCCGGATGCCTCGCTGAACGCCCCGGTCGCCGAAGGCAGCATGGTGGAGCGGCAGGATCTGCTGGCCGATGACGCGGTGGATCCGGAAACGGGACTGGCCGAGCGGGAGGAGGAGCTTTTGCGCCGCCGCCTGCTGCAACGGGCGCTTGACCGTTTGTCCCCGCGGGAGCGGCAGATCATCACGGCCCGCCAGCTTGCCGACGTGCCGCAAACGCTGGAGGAACTGGGGCGGCAGTATGGCGTGTCACGCGAGCGGGTGCGACAGATCGAAGCCGGCGCCATGGCCAAGCTGAAAATGGCGGTCCGAGGAGAGGCCGCCGGGTGAGCGACGCTGGAATCGGGGGCGTGGAAGGGTATAGGCGCTCATGGATCGATGATTCCAAGTCAACACATCAAGTCAACACATATCGTTATGCGCGGGTCAAGTCCGCGCATGATGGGATCCGTCAGTGAGCGCCCGCGGGGTGGAG
Source organism: Rhodospirillaceae bacterium (assembly GCA_009773045.1). Taxonomy (GTDB): domain Bacteria; phylum Pseudomonadota; class Alphaproteobacteria; order Rhodospirillales; family Rhodospirillaceae; genus WOUV01. The sequence continues at coordinate 10,403 of WOUV01000089.1, forward strand.
GGAGATCCGCCTCTCCCCGTGAACCTTATGATTCCGTGGTCGTGAAGATCCCATCGGAGAAAAGCGTGGTCACGCCAAACCGGGTATAGTAGAATTGGCTTTGTCGTGCGCCTGTGGCTTCGGTCAAGTTGGTCCCGCGCAGATCGGCCCCCTGGAATTGAGAATCGGTCACATCGGTGCGTACAAGCTTTGCGCCGCGCAGATCGGCCCCCATGAAATTGACCTTGCGCAGGCTGGAGCCGGTAAAA
>WOUV01000090.1 GCA_009773045.1 Rhodospirillaceae bacterium
GAGGCCGTGCCTCCCCCGCGCCCCCTCGCTTCCTATCCCTATTCGGGCTTACGCTCGAAACACAAATACGCCGGGCGCCGACCCGCCTGCCTGGCTTTGACCTCATACCGGGTGCGCATCCAGTCCGCCGGAGGACAGCGCCAATCCTCCGGACCGCGCACACGCCAACGGAACGCCGGATGCACCGGTACAAGCCCCAAGGTCCAGCGAATGTATCCCATATCATCACTCGCGATTCGCAACTCGCCCCCGGCAGCCAGCAGTCGTGCCAAATGATCAAGGTTTTCCGGCGCGACGAAACGACGACCGGCATGGCGCCGTTTCGGCCATGGATCGGGAAACAGCAGAAACACCCGTTCAAGACAGGCCGCCGGCAAAGCGGGCAGCAACAAACGGGCATCGTCCGCAAACACCCGCACGTTGGCAAGGCCATGCGTTTCGATGTGGGCCAGGGCGCTTGCGACTCCGTTCAGGAACACCTCGCACCCGATGAACCCCACATCGGGATGGCACCGCGCCTGAGCCGCCAGATGCTCGCCCCCGCCAAAACCAATCTCGAACCACAGCGCCCGCGGACGGACGGGAAACAATGCCCACGGATCAATTCCCTCCCCCCCCACCGGATGGGGTAGGGCGATCCGTGGCAGCAGGGTTTCCAACAGCTGTGTCCGAGCGTCCCGCAACCGCCGCCCCCGACGCCGGCCATAGGTGCGTACCCCCTGGAACGGGGCTTCGTGCTCCGCAATCACCTGAAGGCCGTTTTCAAGGCCTCGACAAGATCGGTCTTCTCCCATGAAAAGCCGCCGTCTTCCTCGGGCATGCGACCGAAATGACCATACGCGGCGGTGCGGGCATAAATGGGCTTGTTGAGACCAAGATGCTCGCGAATCCCCCGCGGGTTTAAATTCATCAGATCCTGAAGGATGACGGAAAGCCTGTCCTCGTCCACCGCGCCCGTGCCCTGGGTGTCTACATAAACCGACAACGGGCGGGCCACGCCGATGGCATAGGACAGCTGGATCAAACAACGACGGGCCAGCCCGGCGGCCACGACGTTTTTGGCAAGGTAGCGTGCTGCATAGGCCGCCGAACGGTCCACCTTGGTCGGGTCCTTGCCGGAAAAGGCGCCGCCGCCATGGGGGGCCGCCCCGCCATAGGTATCGACGATGATCTTGCGCCCCGTGAGGCCACAATCCCCATCCGGACCGCCGATGACAAAGCGACCGGTTGGATTGACGTAAAAGTGGTCCTCATCGCACATCCACCCGGCGGGCAAGGCCCTCAGCACATGGGGGCGAACGATTTCCCGTACCTCTTTCTGGGAAACAGTGGCGTCGTGCTGGGTTGAAAGCACGATCGACATCGCCCGCACCGGCCGGCCATTCTGGTAATGCAAGGTCACCTGGCTTTTGGCATCAGGCCCCAGCATCGGCGCCTCACCCGTATGACGGGCCTCCGACAGGGAATGCAAAATGGCATGGGCGAACTGGATCGGGGCCGGCATCAGTTCCGGCGTTTCATCACAAGCATAGCCGAACATGATTCCCTGGTCCCCCGCCCCTTCCTCCTTGTCGGTGGCGGCATCGACTCCCTGGGCGATATCGACCGATTGTTGATGGACGCGCACGAGAACATCCATGGTTTTCCAGTGGAAGCCGTCCTGTTCATAGCCTATGGCGCGCACGGCCCGCCGCGCCGCCTCGACCATCACTTCGTTCGTAATATGCTCCGGTCCCCGCACCTCGCCGGCCAGGACCACGCAGTTGGTCGTGGCAAGGGTTTCCAGCGCCACGCGGGCGTAAGGATCGGCAGCCAGAAAGGCATCGACGATGACATCGGAGATGCGATCACACACCTTGTCTGGATGCCCCTCGGACACGGATTCACTTGTAAACAGATAATTCGCCTTCACCACGATTTTGCGCTCCGTCATGGGCCAGGAATTGCGGCACGGGGTACGATCAAGGATTTGGCACGTTTTTTCCAAGGAAAAGCCGTCCCGTCAAGACCAATCCCACACACCCCCTTGAACCAGGCTCAGCACAACTCGACGGCGGCCAAGTGCGTGCCCAGAATGCGACGGGCCAGTTTCATCGCTTCCGGACCGTGCCCCAGATCTTCCAGCACCATGTAATAACTTTGCACGGCCAGGGAGGCCCGTTCGATCAAGGAGCTTTGCGGATCACTCAGGCGGCGTTCCATGCTTTCCTTTAAATTCTGCAAGGCAAGCGCCAGCTTGTTGAGGGCCTTGGTGGCGACCTCCTCCAGTTCGCCACGCGCCAGGGTCGCGGCACGACGGTGTTCGGCCATTTCCGTTTGGCAGCGCTTCACCTCGATACGCAGACGCCTGTTTTCCTCCTGCAAACGCAGGGCTTCGTCCAGCGCCTGATGGAAACGGCTGTTCAGGTCCCGCAACTCCTGCCGTGTTTCGACCAGAAGGCGCGAAGCATCAACCGCGCCCCCATTCCGGCGGATCCCACGCATGCGGCGAAAAGCCACAATATAAGGGGCAATGGCCTCGTGTTGAAGCGCGAGGCCAGGGCGCAAACCACACGCTTCCAGCCTCATAGCCGTTTCCCGTTTGCGGAACAACAAACGGACGATGCCGGGGATAAGGGTCTTCAGCGTGCCATCGGGCACGTCCTCACAGATTCGACTCCAGGTCAGGACCACTCCCGGCACGCGCGGATCTCCCAAGGCCTGGTCCTGTTCGACCACCGCCATGAGACGGTCCACGACATGCTGCACCTCGTCACGGGTCATCCGTTTGTTCTCTCCCTGGCCCGGGACAGTTTCGCTTCCAGTTCCACGATGTACCGAATGGCATCATCAAGCTGTTTTTTGTATAATTCATTTTCCTGACTCACGGTAGAAATTCGTGTCTCCGCCCGCGCGAGTCGCTCCAGCACCACGCCCATGACCCATTCGCCCTTTGTGTCCTTAAGCGACTCGGAGCGCAGAACGGGCGTTTTCCTGGCCTCTGGCGAGGGCACCACCTCCCACGGACGCTTCAGAATGTCAGCGATGTCATCGAAGGTGCCCCCCGCATCAAGCAGCATGCGCCCGGCCATGCGCATGGCGGCGGCCTCGTGCTCATGGACGGAAAAGGCTAAAGCCATTAACTTGACGAAGCGATCGACCTTGAAACTTTCCCAATCCACGGCCGTTTCGTCCTTCTGGTTCCGGCGCGCGGCGCGCCCCTTTCATCCCGAGACTGTCACCCCCCCCAGCATGGAACGGTATTCCCGGCACAAGTCAAGATACTTGCCCCCGACGATCGAAAAACCCTCCACGTCCTCCTGGGACAACCGACGCAGAAACCGTGCCGGGCTGCCCGCCCACAACTCGCCCGATTTCACCCGCTTGCCGGGCGTAATCATGGCGTTGGCGGCCACCATGGCCCCGGATTCGACCACCGCCCCGTCCATGACCACCGCCCCCATGCCGATGAAACATCCGTCCTCCAGAACACAGGCATGGATGACGGCCCGGTGGCCGATGGTGATGTCCGAGCCGATGGTGGTCCCGTATTTGCCGCCGGTCACATGCACAACCGAGTTGTCCTGGATGTTGGTGCGTTCCCCGATGCGGATTTCGTGCACATCGCCGCGCACGACGGTGCCAAACCAGATGGAGCTATTGGCTCCGATCACGGTGTCGCCGATGACCACGGCGGTGGGAGCGATGAAGGCGCTTTCATGGATTCGCGGCCATACGCCGCGCCAGGACAGGATATGGCTGTTCATGCTCCCCCCCTTTTGATGCCTGGAACCGCGTGACGCCAGGAACCCCCGGGTTACGGGAACAGCGGCTGCTGTTCCAGCCCCAGTGTTTCCGGCTGGCCGGTCATCAGATTGAAATTCTGCACGGCCTGGCCGGCGGCGCCCTTGACCAGATTGTCGATCACCGCACACATAATGGCCCGCCCCGGCACCCGGTCGGCGAACACCCCGATCAGGCAAAAATTGGAGCCACGCACATGGCGGGTGTGGGGCACGATCCCCTCGGGCACCACCCGCACGAAAGGCTCGCGGTCATAGCGTTCCGCGAGAGCCGCCCGCAGATCGGACGCGCTGGCCCGACCGGCCAGACGGACATAAAGGGTGGAGAGGATCCCCCGGCCCATGGGGATCAGGTGGGGCGTAAAGGTCACCATCACCGGCCGCCCCGCCACACGGGACAGGCCCTGTTCGATTTCCGGCGCGTGGCGATGGCTGGCGATGCCATAGGCGTGCACGCCTTCAGCCACCTCGCAGAACAGCGATCCTTCCTTGGCGGCCCGTCCCGCACCGGAAACGCCCGATTTGGCATCAATGACAATGCCCTCGGCTTCGATTAGTCCGACTTCAAGGAGTGGCACCAGCGGCAACTGGGCGGAGGTCGGGTAACACCCCGGACACGCCACCACCCGCGCCGCACGGATGGCCGGACGGGCCAGCTCCGTCAGACCGTAAACGACTTCTTTCTGGAGATCCGGAGCCTTGTGCGGCTGCCCATACCAGAGGGCATAGGTCGCGACATCGGCGAACCGCAAATCCGCCGAAAGATCGATCACCTTCACCGTGCGGGGCAGGGCGGCGATGACATCCTGCGTCGTGCCATGGGGCAGGGCGCAGAACACGACATCGATTCCGGAGTAGTCCAGCGTTTCAAGACTCGCCAGCTCCGGCAAGACCACCCCGGCGAGATGCGGGAACACCTCGGCCATGGTCTTTCCGGCCCGACGGTCCGCGGTCAGCGCGCACACACGAGCACCCTCGTGGTGCGCCAAAAGACGCACGAGTTCCGCCCCCGTATAACCGCTCGCCCCCAGAATGGCGATCCGCTGTGCACCGCCCATGGCCGGTGTATCCGCCCGTATCCGCCCGCCGTCAGCGTTTTGAGAACTGGAAGCTGCGCCGCGCCTTGGCCTTACCGTACTTCTTGCGTTCGACCACCCGGGCATCACGTGTCAGGAAGCCGTTGGATTTCAACGTCGGACGCAACCCGGGTTCGAACAGCGTCAGGGCCTGACTGATGCCATGGCGCACGGCCCCCGCCTGGCCCGACAGCCCGCCCCCCTTGACCGTGCAGAAAACATCGAACTGGTTCGCGCGCTCGGTCATCACGAAGGGCTGGTTGAGCTGCATCTGCAACGAAGGACGCACGAAATAATCGGTCATGACACAATGATTGACGGTGATCTTGCCGCTGCCGCGCCGAACCCACACCCGCGCCACCGCGTTCTTGCGTTTGCCGGTGGCATAGCTGCGCCCAAGGGAATCGATTTCAGGCTCCCGCCGCGGGGCTTCGGAAACGACCACCGCCGTTTTCAGATCCTCGAACGATTTGATTTCCTCGATCACGGTCAAAGGCTCCTTCTGTTCTTCTGGTTGCGGGCGCCGAGATCCAGGCTTTCGGGCTGTTGCGCCCCGTGCGGATGATCGATGCCCCCATAGACCCGCAGCTTGCGCATCTGCTCCCGCCCCAGGGGAGAGCGCGTGATCATCCGTTCCACCGCCTTGGTGAGCACCCGTTCGGGATGGCGGCCGGAAAGAATCTGGTCCATGGTCCGGTTCTTGATGCCGCCGGGATAGCCGGTGTGCCAATAAAACCGCTTGTTTGCGCCTTTGTTGCCGGTCAGCCGAATCTGCGCGGCGTTGATGACGATCACGTGATCGCCGGTATCGATGTGCGGCGTGTAGATCGGTTTATGCTTGCCACGCAGGATCTTCGCAATCTCGGCGGCAAGGCGGCCCAGGACGACGTTTTGGGCATCGACCACGAACCATTTCTTTTCGATCTCAGCCGGCTTGGCCGAATAGCTTTTCATGACTCGTCTGCTTCCCTGAATGGTCCGCAAAAAAAGAAAACCGGGCCAGCCCGGCCCGTTTTTTCATGGGCGGCAGTATGCCACAATGGATCTTTCTGTCAACAGCCATTCCGGTTGCCATGGCGGGGGGATTTGCCTAAAGTGCCGCGTGAGCTTTGTGGCCGTGCCGGGGAGGAATCGTGTGCGTCTGTCCGCTTATCTTCTGCCCACCCTGAAGGAAAACCCGGCGGAAGCCCAGATCGTCTCGCACCGCCTGATGCTACGGGCGGGGATGATTCGTCAGCATGCGGCGGGCATTTACACGTGGCTGCCGCTGGGTCTGCGGGTTTTGCGCCGTATCGAGCAGATCGTGCGCGAGGAACAGGATGCCGCCGGCGCCCAGGAAATCCTGATGCCCACCATTCAATCCGCCGACCTGTGGCGCGAATCGGGCCGGTACGAAGATTACGGCAAGGAAATGCTGCGGATCACCGACCGGCACGACCGCGCCATGCTCTATGGCCCGACGCACGAGGAAGTCGTGACCGATATCTTCCGACAGAATGTCAAAAGCTATCGCGACCTGCCAAGGATGCTCTATCAGATTCACTGGAAATTCCGGGACGAGGTGCGCCCCCGCTTTGGTGTCATGCGCGGGCGGGAATTCCTGATGAAAGATAATTACTCCTTCGACCTGGACCACGCTGGGGCGCGACGGGCCTATCACCGCATGTTCATCGCCTATTTGCGCACCTTTGCCCGCATGGGAGTGAAAGCCATCCCCATGCGCGCCGACGCCGGCCCCATCGGCGGGGACATGAGCCATGAATTCATCATCCTGGCCGCAACCGGAGAAAGCGGGGTGTTCTGCCATCGCGCTCTTGTGGACAAGCCCGTGCCGGAAAAGGTGGACTACACGGCCGATCTCCAGCCCCTGGTCGATGAGTGGACCGCCCTTTATGCCGCGACGGACGAAAAACACGATCCGCAATCGGAACAGGTCAAAGCCCTGGGCGATACCCTGATCGCCGCCCGCGGAATCGAGGTGGGGCACATCTTTCATTTCGGTCGCAAATACTCCGACCCCATGAAGGCCGTGGTGGCGGGCCCCGATGGCGAGCCGGTGACGGTGGAAATGGGGTCCTATGGCATCGGCGTTTCCCGCCTGGTCGGCGCCATCATCGAGGCCTCCCATGACGAGGCCGGCATCATCTGGCCGGAAAGCGTGGCGCCGTTCGCGGTGGGGCTGATCAACCTCAAGACCGGCGATGCCCTGACGGAAGCCACCTGTCAGAACCTTTACGATCGGTTGCAACGGGCAGGGGTGGACGTTTTGTATGATGACCGGCCGGACCGGGCCGGGGCCAAATTCGCGGCCATGGATCTGATCGGCCTGCCGTGGCAGGTGATCGTGGGACCGAAGGGGCTGGAACACGGGCGGGTGGAGGTCAAGAACCGTGCAACCGGCGCGCGGGAGGACCTGTCACCGGAGGCCGTGGTCGATCGTTTGCGTTCGCGGTAGAACATCAAAACGTGGGGGCCTCCCCCACACCCCCACGATTTCGTGCGGGGAAACGGGAAAGGCACGTCCGCCATGTTTTCCCCCTTTGAACGGATGGTGGCCCTGCGTTACCTGCGCGCCCGGCGCAAGGAAGGGTTCGTTTCGGTGATCGCCGGCTTCTCGCTCCTTGGCATCGGTCTTGGCGTTGCAACCCTGATCATCGTCATGGCCGTGATGAACGGTTTCCGGCAGGAACTGCTGTCCCGGATTCTCGGGCTTAACGGCCATATCGGCGTGCATGCGCCCCTGGAACGGTTGAGCGGTTTCGAGCCTTTGGCAACGGAAATCAGGGGGCTTTCCGGCGTGGTGCGGGTGATCCCAACGATCGGCGGGCAGGTGATGGCCTCCAGCGCTGCGGGCGCCGCGGGCGCCGTGGTGCGCGGCATGCAGCCCGATGACATCCGCGCCCTTCCCCCCCTCGCGAACGGCATGACCACCGGAAGCCTCGAGGCTTTCCACGGGACCGACACGGTGATGGTGGGCGGGCGCCTCGCCGACAAGCTGGGGGTGCGCGTGGGCGATTCCCTCACCCTCATCAGCCCCAAGGGAAACCTGACCGCCTTTGGCACGGTGCCACGGGTGCGGGCGCGTTCGTTTACATGCCGCTTGCGGCGGCCCGGCTTTATTTCGATCTGCCGGACGATACCGTGAGCCACCTCGAGGTCATGCTGAAGGCGCCCGACATGGTGAGCGCAGTCAGCAAGGAAATCGCCCGCCGGACCGGACCGGGGGTGCGTCTGCACGACTGGCAGCAGGCCAACGCCAGTTTTTTCAATGCCATTCAGGTGGAACGGAACGTGATGTTCCTGATTCTGACGCTGATCATTCTGGTTGCCGCATTTAACATCATTTCGGGCCTGATCATGCTGGTGAAGGACAAGGGGCGTGACATTGCCATCCTGCGCACCATGGGGGCGACACGCGGCATGATCTTGCGTATTTTCTTCCTCAGCGGGGCCAGTGTTGGTTTGACCGGCACGACCCTGGGGGTGGGACTGGGGCTTCTGTTTGCCCTGAACATCGAAAGCATCCGCCAGTTCCTGCAAAGCCTGACCGGAACCGAATTGTTCGCCGCCGAGATCTATTTTCTGTCCCACATGCCGGCCAAAGTGGACCCGGGCGAGGTGGTATCGGTGGTGCTGATGGCGTTGGGCCTGTCGTTCGGCGCGACGCTTTATCCGGCGTGGCGGGCGGCCCGTCTGGACCCGGTGGAGGCCTTGCGCTATGAGTGAGGCCCCTGCGGGTGAGGCCCCGGCCGCCCCGGAGGTGGTGCTGGCGCTGGTGGAGGTGAAGCGGCATTTCCGCCAGGGCGGGAATCTTCTGGAAGTCCTGAAGGGGGCCGATTTAAGCCTGCGGGCGGGCGAGATCGTGGCCCTGGTGGGGCCTTCCGGGGCCGGCAAGTCCACCTTGTTGCAGATCGCGGGCCTTCTGGAGCCGGCCGATGCAGGGAACGTGCAGGTGGCCGGCGTGTCCGCCGATCGTTTGCCAGATGACCGCCGAACGGCGTTGCGGCGCGCGTCGTTGGGATTCGTGTATCAGTACCACCATTTGCTGCCGGAGTTTTCGGCCCTGGAAAACGTGATGATCCCGCAGATGATCGCGGGCGTTCCACGCCGGCGGGCCGCGGTGCGGGCACGGGATTTGCTTGACCGTCTGGGGCTTGGGGCACGGATCGGGCACCGGCCGGGCCACCTTTCCGGTGGGGAACAGCAGCGCACCGCCATCGCCCGGGCGCTCGCCAATGACCCGCGGATCGTGTTGGCGGACGAACCCACCGGCAACCTGGACCCGGCAACGGCGGCGCAGGTTTTTGCGGAACTTCTGCGGCTGGCGCGGGAAGAGGGATTGGCCGCGCTGATGGCCACCCACAATCTGGAACTGGCGCAACGCATGGACCGGACGCTTGAATTGCGCGAGGGGCGCTTGTTCTCCAAAGCGATCGCATCGGAATAAATCAAAAAAAGGGCGGTGACGGCGGGATAACGGCAGAGGGATCCATGTCCGACCAGGCAGACGGCGCACCAGAACGAACAGAGCGCAAGAAACGACGGGCGCGCTTTTTTCGGGGGGCCGCCGCAGGAGCGGCAGGACTTCTGGCCCTGTATGGAGGGTGGTGGAGTTACACCGTGGCAACCCTGCAAGATACCCTTGCCCTGTGGTCCGTCCGGCAGCGCAGCCAGGGGTGGGATGTGGAGCTGCCCGAACCCGTCATCGGCGGTTTTCCATTCGGAATAGTTGCAACCTTTGGTCCGACGACACTGGCTGAAACGGCGGGCGGTTGGAGCTGGCGGAGTCCTGGGGGGGAAGCCACCGTCCACCCCCTCAATGCGGGTCGGGTCACGCTCCGTATCCCCGGGCGGCATACGATTCGCCTTCCGCCTGCCTGGGGCGGGGCGCTTGTCACCCTTGATGCCGAAGGTTTGATGGTAGAAATCACTCATACCTGGGGTGGTCGGCCACAGCACTATATCGTCACGCTTGATGGGGCGCGGATCGAGGGATTCGCGGCGCCGGTTGCCGTGCATGCCGCGCACGGAACGGTCCAATGGCGCGATGACGAGCCTTCCGTGATCGTTGCGACATTCGACGGTAAGGGAATCGACCTGCCGCCGGCGCTGGATCTGCCGGTTGGCCCGCGAGTCGAGGCCGTTACGCTCAAAAGCGAAGTCAGGGGCGCCATTCCGCCCGGAGACCTGGCCCAGGCCCTAGCCAAATGGCGGGAAGCCGGTGGAACGCTCGAGGTCAACTCCCTGCTCATCCATTGGCCGCCGTTGAAGGTGCAGGCGAGCGGCACCCTGGCGCTGGACGAACAGCTCCAGCCCGTCGGGGCCTTGAGCGCCCGGGTCCAGGGCCTGTTCGAAGCGCTGGATTCTCTTTCCCGGCGAGGGGTGATCCGCGCGCGCGATACCAGCATGGCCAAGGTCGTTCTGGGCATGTTGGCCCAACCCCCGCAGGAGGGTGGGCCGCCGGTCATCAGTCTTCCCCTGACGATCCAGGCACGGGAGATGCTGGCCGGTCCGGTCCGCCTGTTCCGGCTGCCCGATATCCGATGGTCGGCCCGTCATGATCCGGGCCTTCAGCCGCTTGGGCCGGTGCGCCTGTTGCGCCCGCAGACATCCCCGGAGGATGCAGGGGAGTAAATCCCCTCCATCGGAGTTTTTGACATGTTGTTACAGTTCCGCTTCTCAAACGCTTCTTTCCGGGCGTATACTGAGGACGTCGGCTTCAAAACCGGCTATGGCGCTAAATCCCATGTGGAATAAGCGTAGCGGACCCGGGGGCAGTACCCGGCGCCTCCACCATCTTTTCACCCGGGCCTGGCCCGGAAAAGCGGGGGCGAAGCAGGATCGACGCGCGTGGTAAAGACATGGAGTGTTCCCGGCATGGTTCCGCCGTTATCGGGCCGATTCATAGGTGCCAACGATAACAAAATGGCACTCGCTGCCTGATAAACCAGGCAAGCGCGGTTCGGGGGGCACCGGGCAACAGAAGCCCCCCACCCAAGACACACATAAAAAGAACGCCTGAGGACCAGAAAAGGCATAAAAGGGGTCGAAAGAACCAAAACAGGATAACCCGTAACGAATGGAACAGTACCCGTGGCGGACAGAATATACAGACTGCCCTATGAAAAAATGATCGAAGACGCGCTACGGCAGGTCATGCGGGAGGCCCTGATCGTCACCGAACGACAGGGATTGCCGGGGATTCACCATTTCTATATCACATTCCGCACCCGCTATCCGGGCGTGGTGATCGCCCGTCATCTGCTGGAACGCCACCCCGATGAGATGACCATCGTCCTCCAGAACCAGTTCTGGGGTCTTGAAGTCGGCGAGCGGGATTTCGCCGTGAGCCTGTCGTTCAACCGGGTGGACGAACAATTGCGGGTGCCCTTTGCCGCCGTGACCGGTTTTACCGACCCCACCGCCAAATTTGGTCTTCATTTCAACGTGGACAGCGGGATCGAACATCCCTTGACGCTGACCGATTCCGGTGACGACCTTTCCGACAAACTCGCCGGCATACACCTGAATACATCCGACACCCGGCATAAGGAAAACATCCCGCGCCCCGTTCTCGCCAGGGAAGCCCCCCAGCGCAGCGCGGAGGGGGAAGGGGATGTCGGCAATGTCATTACCCTTGACGCTTTCCGCAAGAAATAGTTTGCTGCCCCAGCCACGGCGGGGGAGGAAACGTTCCCCCACGCAGAGGCCACAGCGCTATGGTTGCGCATGGCGGTGCGGAGCAGCGTGCGCGCGTGATCGTGGCGCAAAACAGAACGCTACCGCCGCGCCGACACAAAGCCGGCACAAAACAGCACAGGGGGAAATTCATTCATGATCGATGCCGCGTTTGTCGAAATGTTTCCGCTAGGCGAAGACACCACGCCCTATGCCACACTCACCACCGATCATGTGGCAACGACTCGCCTGAATGGTCATGACATCGTGACCGTGGCGCCGGAAGGCCTGCGTCTGCTGGCGCGCCAGGCGAGGAGGCTTCCGCCAACGACCGCTTTGTGGCGATCGAGATGCTGAAAAACGCCAACGTCGCCGCGGGGGGCGTGCTGCCGCTGTGTCAGGATACCGGCACTGCCATCGTCATGGGAAAAAAGGGTAATCGCATTTTTACCGATGGCAACGATGCCGTTCCGCTTTCCACCGGCGTGGCCGATGCCTATACGGCCTTGAACTTGCGTTATTCGCAAATGGCGCCGCTGTCGTTGTATGACGAGGTGAATACCGGCAATAACCTTCCGGCACAAATCGAACTTTACGCCACTTCCGGCGACCATTACAAGTTTCTGTTCATGGCCAAGGGCGGCGGTTCGGCCAACAAGACCTATCTTTATCAGCAAACCAAGACGGTCCTGAATCCGGGCGCCCTGCTGAAATTCCTGGAAGAGCAGATCCGGACCCTGGGCACGGCGGCCTGCCCGCCCTATCACCTTGCGGTGGTCATCGGTGGCACGTCGGCCGAGTTGTGCCTGAAAACGGTCAAGCTGGCCTCCGCCCGCTATCTCGACAGCCTGCCCACCCGCGGCTCGAAATATGGCCATGCCTTTCGGGATCCGGAGCTTGAAGCCGAGATTCTGGCCATCACCCGCCGGTTGGGGCTGGGGGCGCAGTTCGGCGGCAAGTATTTCTGCCACGACGTGCGGGTGGTGCGCCTGCCCCGCCATGGGGCTTCGCTGCCGATTGGCATTGGCGTGTCGTGTTCGGCGGACCGGCAGATTCTCGCGCGAATCGGGAAGGAAGGAATCGCGCTGGAGCGCCTTGAAACCGACCCGGCCCGTTTCCTGCCCGAGATCCGGGAAGACAGACTTTCCGACTCGGTGGTCCAGATCGACCTGACCCGCCCCATGGAGGACATTCGCCGCACCTTGTCCCACTATCCCATCAAAACCCGCGTGGCGCTGACGGGGCCGATGATCGTTGCCCGCGACATCGCCCACGCCCGGCTGAAGGAGCGGCTGGACCAGGGCAAAGGGCTGCCCGACTATTTCCGGCAGATGGCCGTTTATTATGCCGGCCCGGCGAAAACGCCGGAGGGCATGGCTTCCGGCGCATTCGGCCCCACCACCGCGGGCCGCATGGATTCCTATGTGGATCTGTTCCAATCCCACGGCGGCTCGATGGTCATGATCGCCAAGGGCAACCGCGCGCCGATGGTGGCCGATGCCTGCCGGAAACATGGTGGTTTCTATCTTGGCTCCATCGGTGGCGTCGCGGCGCAACTGGCACAGCAGTCGATCCGGAAGGTGGAGGTTCTGGAATACCCTGAACTCGGCATGGAGGCCATCTGGCGCATCGAGGTCGAGAACTTTCCCGCTTTCGTGATCGTCGATGACAAAGGGAACGACTTTTTCGCCGCCTTGGGGGGTGGGCACTGATTCTTGCAAGCTGTGACCGGTCACGATCACGGCGCCGACAAGGGGGGACCCTTCTCAAAACCCTGTTCTCCCTCCCCCGTGATGGGGGAGGGATTTCAGCGGCGCCTCACGGTTGACACGCATTAGCATCATTCCGGCAGTCCGCGTCCCAGATCCCGAATCAGCGCCATCACCCCGGAACGAATCGCCGGATCGCGGATGGCCGCAATGCACCGCACCAGAGCGAAGGCATCCACCGCTGCAGGTTCTGACCGCTCCCATCCGCGTGGAAGAAGATCCCCGTTCGCGTCAGGAATCGCCTCGCCTGTGACAAAGGAATCGGCATCGGCTCCCTGTTGTTCCAGACCGGTAAACGGATAGTCTACCGATACGCACAACACTTGGCACAATTGCCACAGACGGCTGGCCGGAATCCGATAGTGGCCGCTTTCGTACCGTTGAATCTGTTGATAGCTGGTCCCGACCGCGCGCGCCAGGGTGTCCTGCGCCATCCTGAAAGTTTGTCGCCGTTCCCGGAGTCGATGCCCGACGTAGGCATCGATCGTATGCTGCCGGTTCTCTCTGCTCATGACTCTGCTCTCCCTTATGCCATTCAGCTCGTTGCGACGGTTCATTTGTTCTGATTGAATTGCGCACTTGCGAAATCCTATACAGGCATTATACAGACTATAAATCCTTATAGATAGTATTTTACTTTATATACAATAAGAGAGGGTGGACAGGAAAAGGAAGAGCCGGCGCCCGGGAGAAAGAATAAACCAGGGCATGCCTGATGGCCCAGGGCAAAAGGCCAGGGCAAAAGGAAAGGCGCCTCTGTTTATAGGGGGAAGGGGTTAAAAAAGGGTCGTTGAGGCCCCACGAGCTTCGCCACGCCAAGGGCAGCGGCGCCTGAGGGAAAGAACAAACAAGGACACACCCGATGGCCTTGCCGGGTAAGGCTTTCAGTGCCGCGTCCAGGTGTGCTAATGTCCGATTGTCGCGCATTGCAGTCGATCGCAGCATAACCAGTGAGAAAATCCATGGCATTTTCCAGACGCATCCTGGTCACGGGTGGGGCAGGATTTCTTGGTTCACATCTGTGTGAACGCCTTTTGCACGAGGGGCATGAGGTTCTGTGTGTCGATAACTATTTTCGAGATGGTGCGCCACGACATCACCTTTCCTCTTTACGTAGAGGTCGATGAAATATACAATCTGGCCTGCCCTACCTCACCGATTCACTACCAGCACGACCCGGTTCAGACGACCAAAACCAGTGTCCACGGCGCGATCAACATGCTGGGCTTGGCCAAGCGCATGGGCGCCCGGATCTTTCAAGCCTCCACCAGCGAGGTCTATGGCGACCCCACCGTTCATCCGTAACCGGAAGACTATCGTGGTTCGGTCAACCCCATCGGACCGCGCGCCTGTTATGACGAGGGCAAGCGCTGCGCCGAAACCTTGTTCTTCGATTATCATCGTCAGCACAAGGTGCCAATCAAGGTGGCCCGCATTTTCAACACCTATGGCCCCCGGATGCATCCCAACGATGGACGGGTGGTATCGAACTTCATCGTCCAGGCTCTGCGAGAAGAACCACTGACCATTTATCGCGACGGCAGCCAGACCCGTTCCTTCTGCTATGTGGACGACATGATCGAGGCCTTCGTGCGCCTGATGAACAGCGACGAAACGCTGACCGGTCCGGTCAATCTGGGCAATCCGCACGAATTCACCATCCGCGAACTGGCCGAAAAGATCCTTGCCTTAAGCGGCTCCCGCTCGCCCCTGGTGCTGAAACCCCTGCCAGCTGACGATCCGCGCCAGCGTCGCCCCGATATCACCCTGGCGCGCACAGCCCTGAACTGGGAGCCGAAGGTGTTTTTGGATGAAGGGCTGGCGCGCACCATTGCCTATTTCAAGGCCCTCGGTGTGAATCGCGAAGGATAGGGCGGCGTGATGCCTGAACGCCCGCTCAGCGCTTTTTCACCACCATCGCCAGGCCATGGCCGCGCGGGTCGGTGGCGATTTGGCAGGTGGCCGGAGCGGGGGGCAAACTCTCCGGGCACCACAGGAGAGTGACCCGGCCCAGGGTGTCAACTTCCCTGGGGGTGGGCTTGGCGGTGGGGATGTGCGCGCGCACTTCCTGGACCCAACGGGCGGGCGCTGTTTTCTCGACCAGAACACCATCAGGCCCACCATCGATTCGCGGCGCGGCCAGGATGGTGTCAAGGGACCCCGTGCCGAACACGAGTTGCGCCGCAAGGGGCAGCAACACGGCGCCCGTCCCCCCTGCGATCGTGCCGGCCAGAACGACTTCGGGCACGTTCCGCTTGACGATCAGCATCGGTTCCATGTCACGGAGCGTGGCCCCC
This sequence comes from Rhodospirillaceae bacterium, assembly GCA_009773045.1. Lineage (GTDB taxonomy): Bacteria > Pseudomonadota > Alphaproteobacteria > Rhodospirillales > Rhodospirillaceae > WOUV01. The sequence continues at coordinate 15,603 of WOUV01000090.1, forward strand.
CCGGTCACAGGTTTTTGTCCCCGCACAGGATCGTTCAGAGTCAGGGTACAGGCCACGGTCCTGCCGGTGTGATCGGCGACGATGAAACCGGTCGAGTGTCCTTTGGGCACGGCGCGAAACGCCTGCGCCAGATGAATCCGGTCCGTCACCGACGAATCGTCGAAACCGTTTGCCGCAAACCCCGCCCAGGTCGAGGCCATTTCCTCGTGACCGGTCGGGGATGGCACGAAATAGGCCGCGGCATACCCGAAAGGCACCGCACGGGCCGCCTGCCAACGGGGCAGATCCCCACGCAGATCCCCACGGGAGTCGTCAACCGTCGGGGGGCCGCCGCCTGCCGTCACGGTTGCCAGAGCGCGGGCCGCCTCCCCCTCATGAAACAGCCCGTGCAGGCGGAGATGTGCAAGCGTGTGCGCCAGTTCCGGCTGAACGATCCCCTCCCCCTCCCCGACCCACGTCCCATCCGGTTTGGCGAAGAGGGTGCGAAGGCCCTTATTTTCGAACGCGGAATTTTCCATCGCGGCAAGCGCGCGCGCAAGGGCACGTGACACGACGCTGCCCGTGCGGGCCAGGATTTCGGCCGGCATCACCAAACTCCCCCAGGGGGTTTGTCCGTGGCGGGCATGCAGGGCCAACAGCCCCCGCGACAAGGCCGGAACGGCCTCCCCCCCCGCTGGTTCCCGCGGGAACCGGGGCAGGAATTCCAGGGATTGGACCTCTTTCCTGTTTTTCGGGTCCGCCACCAGACAAACGCCCCCTCCTCCCAACCCCGCCGAAACGGGATAGGTCACGGTCAGGGTGAAGGCCAGGGCCACCGCCGCATCGGCCGCATTGCCCCCGGTGGCCAGCACATCACGGGCCACGGCCGCGGCGCGTGGTTCTTCCGCCGTGACCAGACCCGCAAAGGCCTCACCCCTTCCCGTCACATCCGGGGCACCGCCGCCACAGGCCGCCAGGGTGGCCAGGAGCAGGGTCGCCGCAAGCGCATCGTGATGCGACTGACCTTGTTTGTTCTTCCCCTCGAACGCCAAGCGGGGTTGACGGAACAACCGCCCACCGCTATCCTGAATGGTCGAAGATGATGGCTCGCGGCTATGGGAAAACATGCGCCTCCTGGTGTTCCTGTTCGCTGTCGTGTTTCTGCTGGCCGCGTCCTCAAACGCCGGCAGCGGGATGATGGTCGTCCGGGATGCCGAAACGGAAGATACCATCCGTGCCATGGCAACACCACTGTTTCAGGCGGCAGGCGTGGCGCCGGAAGCGGTACATCTGTTCATCCTCAATGACAAGACGCCGAACGCCTTCGTGGCGGAAGGTTTGCGTCTGTTCATCCACACGGGCCTGATTCTGAAAACCGAAACGTCCGGCCAGTTGACCGGCGTGCTCGCCCACGAAACCGGCCATATCGTGGGGGGCCACCTGATCGGTTTGCGGGAAGAACTCGATACGGCACGCATGGGATCTCTGCTCGCGATGGTCGCGGGGGCGGCGGCGGCCATCGCCAGCGGGCGCGGCGATGTGGGGATGGGCGTTGCCATGGCAGGCCAGCAGGCCGCCATGCGCACCCTGTTCAGTTTTTCCCGCATGCAGGAATCCGCCGCCGATCAGGCCGCCGTTCGTTTGCTCGAAACCACGAATCAGTCAGCCCAAGGCCTGATGGATTTTTTCAACGTTCTCAATACCCAGGAAATACTTCTGACCCACCAGCAGGACCCGTATGTTCGTACCCACCCCCTAACCCGCGAGCGCATCGAATTCGTGCGCCATCATGTCGAAACATCACCGCGCACCACCACACCGCTCGATCCGATCCTTGAGGAACGACACCAGCGCGTGCGGGCCAAACTGTTGGCCTTTCTGGAACCGTCGGCGCGTGTTCTTTCCCGTTACAAGCCAGCCGATGCCAGCGTGCCCGCCCGTTATGCCCGTGCCATTGCCTTCTACCGGAAAGCGGATCTGGTCCAGGCCTTGCCGCTGATGGAGGGTCTGATTACAGAATGGCCGAAAGACCCCTACTTCTTTGAAATGAAAGGCCAGATGCTGTTCGAAAATGGTCGTCTGGTCGAAGCCGGCACGGCGTACCGGCATGCCGTGTCTCTTCTTCCGGACAATGCCTTGTTGCGGACGTCGCTGGGCCAGGTTCTGATCGAAACGGAAAAAGCGGATCTGCTGGAGGAGGCCACCGGGCACCTGACACGGGCCGTGCAGCGGGAACCGGGCAATGCCTTTTCCTGGCGCCTTCTTTCCATCGCGTATGGCCACGGGGACAACACGCCCATGACGGCCTATGCCCTGGCGGAATACGCTCTTCTGGTCGGAGACACGGCCCAGGCGCGGCATCATGCCGAACGTGC
>WOUV01000091.1 GCA_009773045.1 Rhodospirillaceae bacterium
ACAGAAACGGCGGAACCAGACGACGGCAGGCGTTATTATCAGACAAACCCCAAGAACGTCATGAAGCTCAAGACCAGGGACGATTTCGGCCTTCAGCCGCACGAAACGGCCCGGGAACGGGTGTTGTGTGGATTGGCCGTAGGCCCTGGAGTCGCCATTGGCGTGGCTTATATTCACGATACCGATGCCGTCAATGTTCCTGAATATCATATCCCGCCCGGCGCCGTCGCCCGCGAGCGGGCGCGTTTCGCCGAAGCCGCGGAAGAGGTGCGGGCCGAGGTCGCCCGGTTGCAGGAAAAGGCCAAAGAGCTTGCCGGAACGGCGGGCGAGGATCTGAGCTACCTGCTTGATGCCTATCAGCAGATGCTGACCGGCTCGCGCCTGATGCGGGGGGTGGACAGCCGCATCGGCACCGAACGCCTCAACGCCGAAGCTGCCGTGTACAAGGAAATCAGCGTTCTGGTGGAGGCCTTCGCCGCCATGAACGATACCTATCTTGCCGCCCGGGCCGACGACATACGCGACATCGGCAAACGTCTGATCCGCAGCCTGACCCGGATCCCCTATCGCCCGTTCTCCATGCTGCCGCGCAATGCCGTGATTCTGGCCGAGGATCTGACACCGGCCGATACGGCGCTCCTGGATCCGGAGGTCATTGCGGGTTTTGCAACGGTGTTGGGTGGAACCGCAAGCCATACTGCCATCATGGCGCGGTCTCTTGGCTTTCCGGCGGTGCTTGGCATTCCCCACCTGTTGAAGGACGTGGCCTCTGGCACGCCCGTCATCGTTGACGGCACGAGCGGCCAAGTCATCATCGATCCCACCGGCGGCACACTCCTTGAGTATCGCCGACGCCGCGCCCGATTTTTGCGCGAGAAGCGGGCGCTCAACCGTCTGAAGGGGGTTCCGGCCATCACCCGGGACCATCAGCGTATCAGCATGCACGCCAACATCGAATTGCCCGGCGAGGTCGATGTGGTGCAGCAGGCCGGCGCGGAGGGAATCGGTCTGTTGCGTAGCGAGTTCATGTTCATGAACCGCATGGATTTGCCGGATGAGGAGGAACAGTTCACAATACTGCGCCAGCTTGTCGAACAGATGGCCGGCCGGGTCGTCACGGTCCGCACCCTGGATTGTGGGGGTGAAAAGATCAGCCCGGTTTTGAACGTTTGCGTTGGCCCCAATCCGGCCCTGGGATTGCGGGCGATCCGGCTTGGTCTCAGCCGGCCCGAGCTTCTGTCCGAACAGCTTGCCGCCATCCTGCGGGCGGGCGTTTACGGGCCGGTGCGAATCCTTTTACCGATGGTGGCAACCGTGGAAGAGTTACGCGCCGTGCGCGCCTTGTTGCACCGCGTCGTCAGACGGCTGGTCCGGCGGGGAGTGCCTTTGCCCGATTCTCTGCCGCCGGTCGGGGTGATGATCGAGGTGCCGGCAGCGGCGTTGGCCGCCGATACCCTGGCGTGGCATGCGGATTTTTTTGCCATAGGCACCAATGACCTGACCCAGTATACCCTTGCCATCGACCGTACCGACGAAGCGGTGGCCCATCTTTACAATCCCTTGCATCCAGCGGTGCTGCGCCTGATTCAGTTTGCGACCGAGGCGGCGCGCCGGGCCGACATCCCGCTTTCGGTCTGTGGCGAAATGGCGGGCGATCCCCGATACACGGCGCTGCTGCTGGGGCTTGGCATTCACGAGCTGTCCATGTCGGCCTACAACATTCCCCGCGTCAAGCGCCGCATTCGCACCCTGGCCCTGCACGAGGCCACACGCCACGTCCATTGGATCATGAAACAAAGTGATTCGGCCCTGATCTCCCGCATGGTCGATGATTTCAATGCCCGGGAATGATCACCCGTGGAGGGGGACCGTGCTTTTTCACGGTTCTTTAATCTTTTAGTGTGTTATTCTTTGAAATTGCGTTCTTAAGAAGAGTCCCCCTTTTGATTCCAGAAAAGATGTGGTACGCTGGAATCCTTGTCGAGGGAGGGAGCGTGAGCCATGATGAGCATGAGCCATAACGGGAGGAAAAACACGATGAAACGCATGAAAGTCCTTTTGGCGGTGCCGTGGCTGTGTTGGGGAATGGGCACGGCAGTGGCCGGAGACATCAAAAGCTATTCCGCGCCACCAAGCGTTGAGGAATTGAAAAACGTCCTGATCGGCAACAGCGCGGGCGGCGCGGGCAAAAAATTCCGCAAGCTTAAGTTCAATGACGCAAAAGCCGCCCCTTCGGCTCCGTCAAGCGGTTCCGGTGTGGGTGGAACGGTTGCCATGCCAATTCAGTTCGGCTTCAATTCCGCTGAAATCGATCCGGAGTCGCGTGCCTTCGTTGATGCCATTGGCAAACTTTTGCAACACGAACAGGCTCTGCGTCTGGAGATAGAAGGCCATACCGACGCCGCAGGCACCGAGACTTACAACCACGATTTGTCAGCGCGGCGCGCGTCGGCCGTTAAGAAATACCTGATTGACAGCCACGGCATCGCTCCCGAACGGCTAAGGTCAACCGGCAAGGGCAAAATGGAACCCCTGGTGCCAGGCGACCCCCTGAATGCTCGCAACCGTAGGGTACAGTTCCGGGTGGCCGGTTAGGCTGTTCGTTGAATTCATGCATGCCCAAAAAAGAGAGAGTGCACGTTCGCGAACGAAACGTCCCGGGGGCGCCAAATGCCCCCGCGAGCGGGGTTGAACCCGGCGGGGGGATGAGGATATATCCTGCACCATCATCTGGAACCGTTTCCAGCACACCATGTTCGAGAGATGACTTTGGGGCTTGCCGTTCGCAGGATCGGAAGCAGCCGCGTAAAAGCGTATGTCATGGCCGCCGTGTGGGCTGTCCGTGCCGCCGCGCAAGGGGGCGTGGTGGTGTTTTTGACCGCGCTCCTTGCACATCCCGCGACGGCAGCGGACATCATCGCTGTGCGCATGGCTGATCACGGGGGATACACCCGTTTCGTCGTTGAGGTGTCGGCGAATCTGCCGTTCGTCATCTCGGCGGTGACCGGCCCTGACCGTCTGAGGATCGATCTGCCCGAAGTGACGTGGAAAGCGCCCTCGGCCGAAACGACGGGCACGGGTCTTGTACGCAAGTATTCCTTTGATGACGGTGCTGCCCGGCTCGTTCTGGATCTGGCAAAGCCGGTGGCTGTGACCAATGCGTTCATGCTGGCCCCCGATCCAAGCCATGGCTGGCGTCTAGTGGTTGATCTGGCCGAAACGACGCCGGAGGCCTTTGCCAGCACCCAGAATCTGCGGCAGGGCAGCGCACCGGACAGCGCCGTGGTCCGTCCCTTTGGCGAGAGCGAGTCACCGGGGCAAAGCGTGGGCACGGAAGGGAAAAGCGTGCCTCCGGTGCCCCAGACTCCTTTGGCCAAGGGAGAAACGAAACCGGTGCGTCCTGCGCCGCTGCCCCCCAAAAAGCGAACGGAACCGCATCAAATACAACGCGCCAGCGCGTCCCCTGCCGCCGTAGCGGCAAAAGGACCTCCCAAGGGAAAAGAGGAAGAACGCCGCCCGGTGATCGTCCTCGATCCCGGACATGGCGGGGCCGATCCCGGCGCGACTGGTTTGAGCGGCATTTTCGAAAAGCACATTACGCTCGCCATGGCCATCGAACTGCGCGAAATATTCCTGGCGACGAACCGTTATCGCGTGGTATTGACGCGGGAGGATGATGTTTTCATCGCTCTGCGCGACCGGGTGGCGTTTGCCCGTGCCCGAAAGGCCGATCTGTTCGTCTCGCTGCATGCCGATGCCATCGCCAACAGCGAGATTCGTGGTCTGTCGGTCTATACCTTGTCCAAGGAAGCCTCGGACCAGGAAAGCGCCGCTCTGGCCGAGCGGGAAAACAAGGCCGATCTGATCGGTGGATTGGATTTGTCGCACGAGTCCCGGGATGTGGCCAACATTCTGATCGATCTCGTGCAGCGGGAAACGATGAATCATTCGGCGTTGCTTTCCAGATCTTTCATCCTAGAGTTGCGGAGGGCGGTGCAGCTTTTGCCCAAAAGCCACCGTTTTGCTGGATTTGCCGTGCTGAAGGCCCCCGACATACCGGCAATACTGTTGGAAATGGGCTATCTTTCCAATCCGGAGGAAGAGCAATTGTTGCGCCAACCGGCGTATCGGGCCAAACTAGGGACCGCTCTGGTGCGCGCTGTGGACCATTACTTCAAAAGGCGCAAGGCCGTCCAACCGTGACAGGGCCATGGGGTGAAGGAAAGAGTTCCCCGGCCTGGACGTGAAAAGGGGTTCGGAAGGGCCGGAACGCAGGCGTTCGGCCTGATGAGGCCCCGAAAGCGTTGCCCGGCCGTGGACGCTCGGCCCTTGAGGAAAAGAATAAACGAGGAATGAATGAAGAATAGACGAGGGCATGCCCGATGACGTTAGGGGTTGATGTTGTGTTGGCTTATTGATACCTTTGAGAGTAACATTCTTTCTTTATCCTGAAGAGCCATGGTCCGGTTTCTCGTCATCCTGTTCAGCCTTCTTTTTCTCGGCGGCGTGGCCGTGGGGGCGGGCGTTTTGTATGTTCTGTATGAATACGGTCGTGGTCTGCCAGACTATCGCCAGCTTGCCGATTACGAACCTCCGGTCACAACCCGTATTTATGCAGGGGATGGCCGGTTGCTCGCCGAATATGCGGTGGAGAAACGGGTGTTCGTTCCTCTTGCCGCTATGCCGCAGCGGGTGGTCAAGGCGTTCCTTTCGGCGGAAGACAAGTCGTTCTATCAGCATGGCGGCCTGGATTTCATGGGAATCCTGCGGGCAATGGTGGTCAACCTCAGGCACTATGGCACCAGCCACAAGCCCATGGGCGCCTCCACCATTACCCAGCAGGTGACAAAGAACTTTCTTCTGACCAACGAAGTCTCGTTTGAGCGCAAGATCAAGGAGGCCATTCTTTCCTTTCGCATCGAAAAGACGTTTTCAAAAGATCATATTCTTGAACTGTATTTGAACGAAATTTATCTTGGATTCGGCTCCTATGGCGTCACCGCGGCGGCCATGAACTATTTCAACAAGTCGCTTGACGAACTGACCATTGCCGAGACGGCTTTCCTTGCGGCCCTGCCCAAAGCCCCCAACAACTATCACCCGTTGCGCAATCCCGCCGCCGCCCGCGAGCGCCGCGACTGGGTCATCGGTCGTCTGACCGAGGATGGCCACATCACCCCCGCCGAAGCCGCGCAGGCCCAAAGCGAACCCTTGATCGTGCGGGACCGCACCGCGACGGAATTCATCAAGGGCGGCGACTACTTTGCCGAAGATGTCCGCCGCCTGCTGATGGAACGCTATGGCGAACAAGCCCTGTACGAAGGGGGCTTGCATGTCCGCACCACCTTGAATCCCGAAGTGCAGAAAATCGCCGAGCGGGTCTTGCGCCAAGGTCTGATCGATTATGACCGCCGCCATGGTTGGCGGGGTGCCATCGGCCATACCCAGGGGGGCACGGGCTGGATCCGGCGGCTGGGCGAGATCCGCCGCCCGCCCGGAATGCCCGTGGAATGGAGCCTTGCCGTGGTGCTGGCCGTGGCGGCTGACAAAGCGGAAATCGGTTTGCCCGATGGGAGGACCGGCGTGCTCCCCTTTGCTGAACTCGCCTGGGCCCGGGCCTGGAAGCCGGAGCAAACCCTGGGACCGTCGGTGCGGACGGTGGGCGATGTGCTGACCACGGGCAACGTGGTGGCGGTCGAGCCGCTGGAGGCCAGAACCGGCGTTCATGGCTTGCGCCAGATGCCACAGGTGGATGGCGCCCTGGTCTCCCTTGACCCCCACACCGGGCGGGTGCTGGCCATGGCGGGCGGGTTTGCCTATGAACGCAGCGAGTTCAACCGCGCGACCCAGGCCCTGCGCCAGCCGGGTTCGGCTTTCAAGCCGTTCGTTTATCTTGCCGCCCTCGATCATGGCTATACCCCTTCGAGCGTGGTCCTGGATGCGCCCTTCGTCGTTGATCAGGGGCCGGGCCGGCCAAAGTGGAAACCGCAGAACTATGACGGCAACTATTTGGGACCGACGACCTTGCGGGTGGGAATCGAGAAATCCCGCAACGTGATGACCGTGCGTTTGGCCCAGGCCGTCGGCATGCCGGTTGTTGCCACCTATGCGAAGCGATTCGGCATCGTCGATCGTCTGCCGCCGGGACTTGCCATGGCACTGGGGGCCGCGGAGACCACCGTGCTGCGGCTGACCGGCGCCTATGCGATGCTGGTCAACGGCGGCAAGCAGATCCGCCCCACCCTGATCGACCGCATTCAGGACCGCACCGGGCGCACCATCTATCGTCATGATGACCGCCCGTGCGAGGGATGCCGGGAAAAGACTTGGCGGGAACAAACCATGCCGATCATCCCCGATGCCCGGGCACAGGTGACCGATCCCTTGAGCGCCTATCAAATGGTCTCGATGTTGCAGGGCGTGGTGCAGCATGGCACGGGCCGAAGGGTGGCCGAAGTGGGCAAGCCCCTCGCCGGCAAAACCGGCACCTCCAACGACAGCATGGACACGTGGTTTGTCGGCTTTTCGCCGGATCTTGCGGTGGGAGTGTTCGTCGGGTTTGACGAACCGCGCAGCCTGGGATCCAAGGAAACCGGCGGCAGCGTGGCGGCGCCCATTTTCCGCGACTTCATGCGAGAGATCTTGGCCGACCGCCCGACAGCCGATTTCCGCATGCCCTCGGGGGTGCGTCTGGTGCGTGTTCATCATGGAAACGGCGTGCCCACCACCGGCGGGGAGCGGGACGTGATTCTGGAAGCCTTCAAACCCGGCACGGTGCCGGAAAACCGCGGCACGGTGCTGGGAGGAGAAGATGAATCGCCGGAGGAGGAGGTTGAACCGGACGGAGAGGGGGGGGGCAACACCGGCACGTCCCTTCCCGAAGCCGGCGGCCTTTATTGAAGGGATGAGAGGGAAACATGCGGCTGACCGAGGAACAGATTGCCCAGATCCGACAGACGGTCTGCGAGGAGGCTGGCTCCCAGAGCCGGGTGTGGCTGTTCGGATCGCGTGTCGATGATACGGCCCGCGGGGGGGATGTGGATCTACTGGTGGAGCAGGATACGGACATCGACCAGCCGGTCAGCCTGATGGCCCGGCTGACCGTTCGCATTTCGCGGGCCATGGGCGGGCGGAAGGTGGATATCGTGCTGAGCGCGCCGAACCTGCGGGAGATGCCGATCCATGCCAGTGCCCGCCGGGAAGGGATACGGTTGTGACCCCCGCTCCCCGGCTGTGGTTTCTGGCCCGGGGGTGACGCGGCGGCAGGCGGGATACCTGCGGCAGAGTGATGCGCGTCTGTTTCATGCGCCCTTCACGGCTGAACGTGTGGCGCGTCTGGACGCCGACATCGGTCTGGCTGAACAGACTGAAACTTTCTCCAGCCGTTTCAGCCGGTTGCAGGACATGCTGGGGCATAAATTCCTGCCGGCTTTGCTGACGGCGTTGAGCGAGCCGCCGGCCCCGTTCGTCGATCATCTGGATCGCGCCGAACGTTTGGGTTGGATACGCTCCAGCGAGGCGTGGCTGCATATGCGCGCGATTCGGAACCAGATGGTGCATCCCTATATGGAAGATCCACTTCTTCTGAGCGATGCCCTGAATGCCGCACATGCGTTCGTGCCCGACCTGCTGACGACGGCAGAAAGCCTGGTGCGGGAGGTCGAACGACGGTTCGGAACCGAGGAGCGATTCAAGGAACAACACGCCCCTCATGCGGATCCAAAAATAACAGTGCGCAAAGATTGAAGTTCTCGCGCGCCTCCGTGTTGTGATGCCAGAAGGTTCTTCCATGCAAAAAATCGCCGTTGTGGTGCCCTGCTATAACGAAGAAGGCGCGATCGGAGCCGTGATCCGCGATGTGGCGCGCG
>WOUV01000092.1 GCA_009773045.1 Rhodospirillaceae bacterium
ACCGCAATCTCTTTCCTGACCATGAACCGTCCCTCTATCCCGGATACGCAAGGGAGAGATCCATGATTCGCCGTCAAAAGCAATGACGGGCATCATTAGTCCGTTCCAGCGATGCGCCAGGAATCGAGCATGGCGCGCGCAACCGGCAAGGCCGCATTGAAATCGGCGACGCTGGCTGAAAAAATCCAGACATGGACGACCGTTCCGCTGCGACGGGGCACGAATATGGCCCACTGTTGCATCCTTTCCGTCTTGCCGTCAAACGTGGCCACCATCTGCCGGCCCTCCAGCAAGACGCCGTCTTTTTTATAGAGGAACGGCACGGGCGGTTCGACCTGTGAACCCGTGCCCCGCGCGCGTATTTCCTGTGCATACCGGGCGGCCAGGGCCGCTGCGCCGCGTTCTGGCTCCCCTGGCCGTGGCGACAAACGGTTGTCGAGACTGACGGTGACGAAAGCATCCTCCGTTCCCTGTTTCCCCCCGAACACCACGGCATAGCCTTGCCCGCGCTCCATCGTCCACACGACGGGATAGCGGATGCTGTAACCGAAACCGGATCGGGCGAAAACGGCGTCCAAGGTCGGAACAGACGGCGCATTCCGTCCTTCTGGCGGGGAGTGCGTGCCTGTTTTGTGTTCATCCGTTCCGGCAAACGCCGAATATGCATACAGGAACGCCATGATGCAGACCACTCCGGAACGAACCGCCCCGGAAACATGTTGACAGAACGTTTTCATGGAGGGGGATCTCAAAAATCCTCTTCCGGCAAGGCCATGACCGACTCTGCCCCGGCCATCACCGCGGCCAGAAGGCTTGTCGTTTGTGGCAAAAGCCGTTCGGCATAAAAACGGGCCGTCACGACCTTGGCCGAAAGGAACGCCCCATTCCCACCCGCGGCGCGCAGGCCCTTCATCGCCCGAACAGCCCGGGCGAACATGAACCCCCCGAGCGTCAGACCAAACAGATGCAGGTACGGCACAGCCCCCGCCTGTGCCGCCACCGGATCCTTCGTTTCAACCAACCAGTCCGTCGCCCTGGCAAGGGCGGCAAGGGCATCCCGCAAGCCCGCCCGCAAAGGCGGCAGGGTCTTCTCCGCCGGGGCCGAAAGGGCGGCGTTCATCTCGGCGATCATCAAACGCGCTCCCGCGCCGCCATCGCGCAGTACCTTGCGGCTGACCAGATCATTGGCCTGAATGCCGTTGGTGCCTTCGTAGATGGCGGCGATGCGGGCATCCCGCAGGTGTTGCGCGGCGCCGGTCGTTTCGATGAAACCGGTGCCACCGTGGACCTGGATGCCAAGGTTGGCGACTTCCATGCCGATATCGGTGGACCACGCCTTGACGATGGGGGTCAAAAGAGCGACGCGCGAGTCGGCTTCCGCCCGCACGGAAGGCACCGGATGCCGGCGGGCGATATCGATCCACGCCGCCGTGTAATAGGCCAGCCCCCGCGCAGCTTCGATCAGGGCCTTCATGGTCATCAACATGCGGCGGATATCGGGATGATGGATGATGGGAACCGCCTCCGACCCGCTGCCCGACCGTAGCGAACGCCCTTGAATCCGTTCACGGGCATAGGCCCGCGCCTGCTGATAGGCGCGTTCGGCGATGGCCACACCCTCCAGCCCCACGGCCAGACGGGCGTTATTCATCATGGTGAACATGTATTCAAGGCCGTGATGCGCCTCTCCCACCAGATACCCGACCGCCCCGTCATCATCGCCAAGGCTCATCGCCGCCGTCGGGCTTGCGCGGATGCCAAGTTTGTGTTCCAGGGACGAGCACCAGACATCGTTGCGACGAGCCAGCGTTCCATCCGCGGCCACCAGAAATTTGGGCACGATGAACAGGGAAATCCCCCTGACGCCGGGGGGGGTCTCCGGCAGGCGGGCAAGCACGAGGTGGATGATGTTCTCCGCCATGTCATGCTCGCCATAGGTGATGAAAATCTTCTGGCCGATCAGGCGATACGTGCCAGACGCGCCCGCCACCGGCAGGGCACGGGTCCGGATGCGGGAAAGATCGGAACCGGCCTGCGATTCGGTCAGATTCATGGTGCCGGTCCATTCTCCCGAAACGAGACGCGGCAGAAACAAATTCTTTTGCTCCGGGGAGGCGTGGGCCAGCAGCAGATCGATCGCTCCTTGCGTCAGCATCGGGCACAGACCAAACGACATGTTGGCCGCATGCCAGATTTCCTGAACGGCGGTGTGCAGCACCCAGGGCAGATTCTGACCGCCAAACTCCGCCGCGAACGGAAGGCCGTTCCACTCTCCCTCCACGAACTGACGATAGGCCTCGGCAAAGCCTTCCGGCGTGCGCACCCCCCCAGCATCGAACACTGCGCCTTTCGTATCTCCATTTTGATTGATCGGCGCAAGGACATCCGTGCCAAACCGTCCGGCCTGTTCAAGGATGGCGGTCACGAGATCGGATGTGACATCCCCGCAGCCGGGCAAGGCCCGCACACTGGCGAAATCCGCCACATGTTCCAGAACAAACCGCATTTCCTCGACAGGTGCCGCATAGTGTGTCATGGCGTTTCCCTGGTTGCCTTGTGTTGGGGGAGAGTATAATCGTCCATTCTTTATTTTGCACCCGCGTGAAAGGACTCTTTCGGGGTGCATTTCCTACCCTGAAGGGTTGCTGTTTCCCAACCCCTATGATTTTTTTCTTTCCCTCGACAGGGTGTTTCCTGCACGGTGTCTTGTTGTCACAGTGAAGCCGAAGACGGTGACCGGTCGCAATGAACGGACACGGACGTCCAGAGATGAAACCAAAAAGTCGAGGAATGGACATGGCACTTGATCAGTCTAATCGCTATGCAAACCTGAACCTGAAAGAAACCGAACTGCTTGCGGGCGGACGGCATGTTTTGTGCGTTTACGAACTGAAACCAAAGCCCGGCGAAAACTATCTGTCCGCCGCGGCCCATTTCGCCGCCGAGTCCTCGACCGGCACCAATGTCGATGTCTGCACGACGGATGATTTCACCAGGGGGGTGGATGCGCTGGTCTATGCGATCGACGAGACGAAGGTGTTGACGCGCATCGCCTATCCGATCGAACTGTTCGATCGCAACATCACCGACGGGCGGGCCATGGTGGCCTCGTTCCTGACGCTGACGGTGGGCAACAACCAGGGCATGGGCGATATCGAATACGGAAGGCTGCTCGATTTCTATATTCCGCCGGCGTACTTACAGCTTTTCGATGGTCCGGTCTGTAATATCCAGGACATGTGGCGGGTGTTGGGACGACCCCTGACCGATGGCGGCATGGTGGTTGGCACCATCATCAAGCCAAAACTTGGCCTGCGGCCGCAACTGTTCGCCGATGCCTGTTATCAGTTCTGGCTTGGGGGGGATTTCATCAAGAACGACGAACCCCAGGGCAATCAGGTTTTCGCACCCCTGAAGCAAACCATCACGCTCGTTGCCGACGCCATGAAACGGGCACAGGATGAAACTGGCGAGGCCAAGCTGTTTTCGGCCAATATCACCGCCGATGATCCGTTCGAGATAATCGCCCGGGGCGAATACATCCTTGAAACCTTTGGCGAGAACGCGACCCACGTGGCCTTTCTGGTGGATGGGTTCGTTGCAGGCCCGACGGCCATCACCACCTGCCGGCGGTATTTCCCGAACACCTTTTTGCACTATCACCGGGCGGGGCATGGCGCCATCACCTCGTCCCAGTCCAAGCGCGGCTACACCACTTTCGTGCATCTGAAGCTTTCGCGGTTGCAGGGGGCCTCCGGCATTCACGCCGGCACCATGGGCTATGGCAAGATGGAGGGAGACCCGACGGACAGAATGATCGCCTACATGCTGGAGCGGGACGATGCCGCGGGGCCGTTCTTCCGTCAGAACTGGCTTGGGTTCAAGGCAACGACACCGATCATTTCCGGCGGCATGAACGCTTTGCGCCTGCCGGGCTTTTTTGCGAACCTTGGCCATTCGAACGTCATCCAGACCAGCGGTGGCGGCGCTTTCGGTCATAAGAACGGACCGGTGGCGGGAGCTAAATCATTGCACCAGGCCCACGATGCCTGGAAAGCCGGGGTTGACTTGCTTGACTATGCGCAAGATCATCCGGAACTGGCGGCGGCATTCGAATCCTTTTCCCATGACGCGGACAAACTGTATCCTGGCTGGCGGGAGAAGGTGAAAAAAGCCGCCGCGTGAATAGACAGCGCGTATGGCAAGAAGACAAGAAGAAAGGTCTACCATGTCCACGCGACACCCGATCATTGTCGTAACCGGCTCCTCTGGAGCCGGAACGACGACCGTCAAGGAGGCGTTCGCCCACATGTTCCGGCGCGAGGGAATCGTGCCGGCCGTCGTGGAGGGCGACAGCTTTCATCGTTACAACCGCGCCGAAATGAAGCGGAAAACCGCCGAGGCCGAGGCGGAAGGTTGCCGCCGTTTCAGCCATTTCGGGGCTGAGGCCAATCTGTTCGAGGAGTTGGAAAATCTGTTTCGCACCTATGGCGAAACGGGATCAGGCAAACGCCGGCTTTATCTCCACAACGAGGAGGAGGCCAAGCCTTATAGTCCTCTTGGCATCGGTTCCGGGGAGTTCACGCCTTGGGAGGCGATCCCCTCAGACACCGATGCGTTGTTTTATGAAGGATTGCATGGCTGCGTGCAAACCGACGGGGTCAATGTCAGCCGCCATGCCGATCTGAAAATCGGCGTGGTGCCGGTGATCAATCTGGAATGGATTCAAAAAATTCACCGCGACACCCGGGAGCGCGGGTACTCCGAATATGTGGTCATGGATACCATCCTGCGCCGTATGTATGATTACGTGCATTATATCGTGCCACAGTTCAAGACAACCGATATCAATTTTCAGCGTGTGCCCATTGTTGATACCTCTGACCCGATCATCGCCCGCGACATTCCCACGCCCGATGAAAGTCTTGTGGTGATTCGGTTTCGCAAACCGGAAAAGTTCGGGGTGGATTTCTTGTATCTGCTTCAGATGTTGCATGGTTCGTGGATGTCGCGCCGCAACACGATCGTCATTCCCGGCGGCAAGATGGGGCTGGCGATGGAACTCATTCTCACCCCTATTATCCGTTATATGATGACGGAGCGCCGGCGTGTGATGGAAGATGAAATGGCGGTGGCATGATGCCATTGCAACGAGGGAGGAAAAAGAATCGAGGGGGGTGTGGGGGGAGGCCGGAAAACGCAATGCGTTTTCCCCCTCACGTTCTGGTTTTTGTTACGGGTAGGCATTGAAACAAGCTGTGACGAAACGGCAGCGGCGGTGGTGGAAGACAATCGCCGGATCCGGTCCAGTCTGGTCCTGTCACAGGAAAACGAACACCGCCCCTTTGGCGGCGTCGTGCCAGAAATCGCCGCCCGCTCCCACCTGCACCATATCGACCGGCTGGTGCGCGGCGCCCTGGAAAGTGCGGAGGTGTCGTTCGCCGATCTTGACGGAGTGGCCGCAACCGGCGGACCAGGATTGATCGGCGGAGTCATCGTCGGCATCATGACGGCAAAGGCCATCGCCGCGGTGCGGGACATTCCGTTCGTGGCCGTCAATCACCTGGAAGGTCATGCCTTGACGGTTCGTCTCACACACGACCTTGCCTTTCCCTATCTGCTTTTGCTGGTTTCCGGGGGACATTGCCAGATTCTGGTGGTCGAAGGTGTCGGACACTACCGCCGACTCGGCACCACCCTTGACGATGCCGCCGGCGAGGCCTTTGACAAGGTGGCGAAAATGCTTGGCCTGGGCTATCCGGGAGGTCCGGCCCTGGAACGGGCCGCATACGGTGGGGACCCGACCCGATTCGCCTTGCCGCGCCCCATGAAGGGACGGGCGGGGTGTGACTTCTCGTTTTCCGGCCTGAAAACGGCGGTGCGCCAGATTCTTTCAACTTTAGAAGGGCCGGTTCCCGTTGCCGATCTTGCCGCCTCGTTCCAGGCGGCGGTGGCCGATGTTCTGATGGACCGGACACGTCGGGCGCTTGCGCTGTTTCGCGCCCATTGGCCCACCGGACACGCCCTGGTGGTCGCGGGGGGCGTTGCGGCCAATGCTTTTTTGCGGGAACGTCTGGACGCACTGGCACAGGCCGAAAAGCTGGCCTTTCTCGCCCCACCGCTCCGGCTGTGCACGGACAATGCCGCCATGATCGCCTGGGCCGGGGTCGAACGGTTGCGAATCGGCAGCCATGACGGCCTGGATTTCAAGCCGCGTCCGCGTTGGCCCCTTGATCCCGACGCCAGCAAAGGCGTGCGCACTTCCTCCTGATTTTATACCGGAGAATGAAAAATCTGCCCGAGGGTCCTGTGTCAAACAGGACACGCACAGATTCTGCCCGCCTCACCACGCTCACAACGAGCGCAAACCAGGATTCACGCTCGTTGGGTTGAGGAGGTGCACAGGGACTGAAGAAAAAACATTTCCGAAAAACCTAAAAGCCTTCACGCTCGAGCCTCTTGCGTTCGAGCTTGCGGGCGCGACGCACGGCTTCCGCCTGCTCGCGCGCCTTGCGTTCCGATGGCTTTTCATAGCTACGCCGCAACTTCATTTCCCGGAAAATGCCCTCGCGCTGCATTTTCTTTTTGAGGGCTTTCAACGCCTGATCGACGTTATTATCGCGCACAAGTACCTGAACCAGGGTCTAAACTCCTCTGCTGACGGTTGTTCGCCGCCTTTGGCGGCTGACTCTCATGATTCGCCGCCTCTGGCGGCTGGACAGTAACGGTTTACCGCCTCTGGCGGTTGACGCCTTTCTCCCGCACGTGACCGTGCAACATAACCGGCACATACCCCCACGGACTGGCACGCCAGCCCCGGGGCCGTTTATATAACGCAATTCGGGCGGGTTGTGAACTGGGAAAGGCAAGAACCTCGATGAAAAAAGCCTTCTTATGTTTCATGGACTAAGTCTCTCGATGATCGGTGTGCTGGTCGCGGAACGGGAACGATGGGCGCTATGGCTGGCGGTGGCGTTGGGTGCGGGCATCGGGCTTTATTTCGGTCTGCCTCAGGAACCATGGGCGCCATTCGGAGGCCCCTGGCCGGGCCTGGGCGCCCTGGCCCTGGCGGTGGCAGCGGTTTTCGCCGGACGGGAACCGGCCAGGGGTGTCGTTGCCGGCGGCCTTGGGCCTGGCGGTGGCGGCGCCGGTTCTGGAACGCCCCCTGGGGCCGGTCACCGTGACCGGACAGGTGTGACGGTGGAAGATACCCGGAATGGACGACGCCTGACACTTGAAGATCTGTCCATCGAACGGTTATCGCCAGACAAAACACCGTATCGGATTCGCCTGCGCATGGCAGGTCATCATATCCCCTCCCCTTCCCTGGGAGACCGGATCACCCTGCGGGCCAAACTTCTGCCTCCTCTGGAACCAGCGGCGCCGGGGGCTTATGATTTCACCCGCCAGGCTTGGTTCCAGAGATTGGGAGCGGTGGGTTTTACCTTGTCGCCGTGGCGCTTCGTGTCGCGGGGGGCGGAAAGCGCCACCCTTTTTCTCGCCCGATGGCGTGCGCGGGTGACCGAGCGGCTGATGACGGGGGTTGGAGGAGAAAACGGCGCCGTTGCCGCAGCGCTCGTGACCGGAGTCCAGAGCACCATCCCGGAAAACATCCTCAACGCCTATCGCGATTCCGGCATCGCCCATCTGCTCTCCATCTCAGGCCTGCACATGAGTCTTGCCGCCGGCTGGGTGTTCGTGGGCGTGCGGGGGGCGCTCGCCTTGATTCCAATCCTCGCCTTGCGTCATCCCATCAAGAAATGGACCGCTGCCGTGGCCCTGGTCGCCACCCTCGCCTATCTTTTATTGTCCGGGGCCGCCGTGCCAACGCAACAGTCGTTCCTGATGGTGGCGCTGGCGCTGGTGGCGGTGTTGCTGGACCGCACCGTTTTGTCGATGCGCACCCTTGCCTGGGCGGCGGTCGCGGTTTTGCTCTGGCAGCCCGAATCCCTGATCGGCCCCAGTTTCCAGATGTCGTTTGCCGCCGTGGTGGCCCTGATCGCGGTATATGAAACCTTACGCCTGTCCACTAAAAGCGGCGGGACCGGAATCGCGCGCCGAATCGTGGCTTACAGAGGCGGGATCCTTTTGACCACCCTGGTTGCAAGCACCGCCACCACGCCGTATGCCGCGTATCATTTCGGTCGCATCACCACCTATGCCCTGGCCGCCAATCTGGTGGCGGTCCCGGTGACCGGCCTGGTGGTCATGCCGGCGGCGCTTGGGGCCATGCTGCTGATGCCCTTTGGACTTGACGGACCAGCCCTGGCCGCCGCTGTCCACCGGTGCCCTGATCGTCCTCACCCTGGGGGGGGATTGTGGCTCTGCCTATGGCGACGGCACTGGCGGTTCTGGGGGGTGCCACTGATCCTTTCAGGGCTGGTCTGGCCTTTTCTGGAGTCGCTCCCGGATCTGATGATCAACGGCACGGGTCGTCTTGTCGCCGTGCGCAGCCCGGAGGGTGGCTTGCTGTTCTCATCACGGCGGGGCGAACGGCTGGCGCGGGAGGCGTGGATGACGCGCTATGGTGCCGGCGGAACACTTCGTTACGGCTGGCCCGCACCCGGCACGGGAGCGACCGCGGGTCTTGCCTGCGATTGGGTGGGATGCGTTTACACCTTTGAACCGGGGCGCCAGGTGGCCCTGGCACAAAGGCCTGATGCCCTACCCGATGACTGCGCGCGCGCGGAGATCATCATCAGCCAAGTCCCCGTGCGCAACCGCCGTTGCAAAAACGAGCGTCTTGTCATCGACCGTTTCGATCTATGGCGCGGAGGAACGCATGTTCTGTGGCTCAAGGGACAGTCCGTGCCACGGGTGGAAACGGTTGCCGGCGCCACGGGCAACCGCCTGTGGACTCCGGCACGCTGGCGCCGTTCCAGGACGGACGAAAACAAAACGCCCCCAACATCCCCCTGATTCCCCCTAAGGCCCGGAGGGTTTGGAAGGACTCACGATGCCACCCGAGATCACCATCTTGATCCCTTCCTCCACTGTCATCGACAGCCAGATCAGTTCGGACTGGGGGGCGAACAGTAAAAAACCCGATGTCGGGTTGGGCGTGGTGGGGATGAAAACATTCACCACATCGCCAGCGGTCCGCTCGCAGATCTCACTGGCGGCCGGGGCGGTGATGAAGCCCAGAACCCATATGCCCCGCCTGGGGTACTCCAACAGCACCACCTCGCGGAAAGCGTTTGACTGCTGTCGTAACACGGTTTCGGTGATCTGTTTGACGGTACTATAGATGCTGCGAATCACCGGCATGCGGGCCAACAGGCGTTCGCCGGTGCGCACGAGAACATGGCCGAGAAAACCGGCGGTCAGCGCGCCGATGGCCGTCAGACCCAGCACAAGAATCAACAGGCCAAGCCCCGGAACGCCAAACGGCAGATAGGTTTCCGGATTATAGCGGGGGGGAAGCCAGGGCGTGACCTGCCGGTCAATGAAATCAATGATGGCCCAGGCTACATAGAACGTGACGGCCGCCGGCGCCGTCACCAGCACTCCGGCAAAAAAATATGCCCGCAGCCGGCTGATCAGCCCGGTACCGGAGCGCTTTTTATTGGAATCGGTCGATTTCATGGGGACAGTTCACTCTTTCCGCGCCATTTCGCGTATGTTGCGCACGAAGATGTTGAGAAGAGCACGAATGAATGGATCCGCCTTGCGCACCTTCTCCTGAAACTGTTCACGGCCGACGATGACGGTTGTTGTCTGTTCCCGCGCACGGGCGGTGGCCATGCGCGGTTGATCATCGATGAGCGCCATCTCGCCAAACAAACTGCCCGCGCCGATCACGGCAAGAAGTTTATCCTTGCCGTCAGTGCCGGTCTTGAGGATTTCGACCGCCCCTTCCTGCACCAGATAGGCGCGATCGCCCTTTTCGCCCTGACGGAAAATGGTCTGGCCAGCATAAAAAACCTTGCGGTCCACGACTCTTGTATTGGCACTGCTCATCCGCTGACCTGTGGTGCTGAGGCTTTCCCTATATCATATACTCCAACGAACACCCCAATGCCAGCCTGGATTCTCGATGGCTTTTCGTTCCGATCTTCTGCATAATGCCCTCTTCGTTCGTAAAGTTTCGTAAAGTCTTGAATACAAGGGAGATATCCATGAAATCCGACACCTTTATCGTCCATGCCGGGCGTCATCCGGCGGACTACCACGGTGTCGTCAATCCACCGGTCTATCGCTGCTCCACGGTTCTTTACCCCACGGTTCAGGCGCTGGAAGAATCGGACCATCATCGGTTCGATCGGATGACGTATGGCCGTTACGGCACCCCCACCACCTTTGCCCTGGAAGAAGCCGTGGCCGAACTGGAAGGGGGATTTCGCAGTATCGCCACATCCTCGGGGCTTGGCGCCATCACCGGCGCCCTCAGCGCCTTTGTGCGGACGGGCGATCATGTCTTGATGTCAGATGCGGTGTACTTTCCAACCCGGCGCTTCTGTGACACGGTCCTGAAGGCACAGGGGATCGAGACCACGTATTACGATCCGCTGATCGGCTCCGGAATCGAGGCCCTCATGCGCCCCACGACCCGGGTGGTGATGGTGGAAAGCCCCAGTTCCCTGACGTTCGAGGTTCAGGACATCCCAGTCCTCGCCGCGGCCGCCAAACGGCACGGGGCGGTGGTGCTCATGGATAACACCTGGGCGACACCCGTGTTCTTCAAGCCCTTCACCAAGGGGGTGGACGTTTCGATCCATGCCGCCACCAAGTACATCGGCGGCCATTCCGATGTCATGCTGGGCTTGATCACCACGACCGAGGAACACTATCTGACCGTCAAGACCCATATCAGCACCTGGGGATTTTGTGCCGGTTCGGAAGAGGTCTGGCTGGCCTTGCGGGGCCTGCGCACCCTGGCGGTGCGGCTGCGCCAGCATCAGGAAACCGGCATTCTTCTTGCGAACTGGCTTAGAAACCGGCCTGAAGTGGCGCAGATCTTGCACCCGGCCCTGCGGGAAGACCCGGGTCATGCCCTGTGGTATCGCGATTTCACCGGCGCATGCGGCCTGTTCGGCGTGATCTTGCACCCGTATCGCAAGGAAGCGGTCGATGCCTTTCTGGAGGCGCTGGAGCTGTTCGCGCTGGGATACAGCTGGGGCGGCTATGAAAGCCTCATCTTGCCAACAGCACGAGGGATCATCCGTACCGCCACATCCTGGCAACCAGCCGGACCTTCCTTGCGCATCCATGCCGGCCTGGAAACGCCCGAAGATCTGATCGCCGATCTTGAACAGGCGTTCATTCATCTGCGGGAAAAGGCGTAAGAATCCGCTTGACGGGCAAGGGAAAATGTTTCTCTGCCTGAACGTGAAAAGAGGGTATCCCCCTTGAGCGTTAGTTTTGACCGACGCTTAAGGGGGGTGCACCGAATGGCGGATGCGCCGCGAACGCCAGGCGCTTGCGGGAAAGAACGCACAAGGGCACACCCGATAGTTCCGCCCGATGGTTCCGGTCCTGCCGTATTCAGTCCTGGCGATTCCAACGATTCCGGCCTATGGTGATCGGTCTGTGGGGAAACAGCGTTGCCCCACAAAGGGTCGCGAATATGCATCATGTGGCAATTGTGGCAATCGTGGCAATGCGGCCGTATCTTGTATTGATCGTGCTGTGTCTTGCGCTGTATTTGCCGGGCCTGGCCGCCGTCCCCCCCCTTGACCGGGACGAGGCCAGATTCGCCCAGGCCACCCGTCAAATGCTGGAAACGAATGACTTCGTGCGCATCCGTTTCCAAGAAACGCCACGACATAAAAAGCCGGCCGGCATTTATTGGTTGCAGGCCGCCACCGTCACGGTGACAGGCGATGCGGCGGCCATCTGGTCCTACCGTCTGCCCAGCGTGGCCGGCGCCGTGATGGCGGTGCTATTGACCTTTCACTTCGGCCAGGCATTGTTCGACCGCCGCACGGCGTGGCTGGGGGCGGCGCTGCTGGGAAGCGCGCTGATGGTGGTGATCGAGGCCCATCAGGCCAAGACCGATGCCGTGCTGCTGGCGTGCGTGGTGGCGGCGCAAGGGGCGCTGGCCCGTTTTTACGGGCACGTGGCGCCTACCTCCTCGCCCCGCACGCCGCCGGGCCTGGGTACGGCCATTGTGTTCTGGCTGGCGCAAGGCATTGGCATTCTGATCAAGGGGCCAATCGTGCCATTGGTGAGCGGGCTGACCCTTGTGGGCCTGGGGGTGTGGGAACGACGCTGGCCACGGTGGCTTTGGGCTTTGCGTCCTTTGGTGGGCGTGCCGGTGCTCATCGCCGTGGTGGCGCCCTGGCTCGTGGCCGTCAGTCTTGCCACCGACGGCGCGTTCATCGGCGAGGCGGTGCGGACCGACCTGTTGCCCAAGGTGTTGGGCGCGCAGGAATCCCACGGGGCGCCACCGGGGTATTTCCTGCTTTTGACCGCCTTCATGTTCTGGCCGGCGTCCTTGTTCCTGTGGCCGGCCCTGGTGCGATCCTGGCGTGTACGGAACGAAAGCGCGGTGCGTTTCTGCCTTGCGTGGGTCGGGCCGACATGGCTTTTGTTCGAAGCCGTGCCAACCAAGCTGCCCCATTACATTCTGCCCGTCTATCCGGCTTTGGCTTTGCTTGTAGCGGCGGCGGTTCTTTCAGGAGAGGTCCCATCCCCCCTGGCCGCCCGGTGGGCGCGCGCCTGGTATGGCCTGTGGGCGGTATTGACCGCGGCCCTGGCCGGCGGTTTTCTGGCCGCGCCCGTGTTGTTCGGTCGCGAGGCCATGCCGTGGAGCGCGTTGCCCGCGGCGGGGGCCGTGCTGGCGGCGGCGGGGGGAGCGGTGTGGTTCGCCTGGCGGCGGCGCTTTCTTCCGGCCATGGCCGGCGCGAGCGTGGGCGCGGGGCTTGCGGTGGGAATCGTGTTCGCGGGTCTGATGCCGTCCCTGAACGCCCTGTGGCTGTCACAACGGGTTCACGACGCCTTGGCACCGCATGCGCGCTCAAAGGTCGTCACGCGATGGCAAGGGTGCTGCCCTGCATCTGGCACGAACGCCCTCCGCCGTTGCGGTCGTGAGTCGGAGCGAGGATGAACCCTTCCGGCAGGCCCTGGCCGCACAGGGCCTGAAGCCTGAGCTTTTATCCGTTGTGGATGGCCTGAATTATTCCCGTGGACGCCGGGAAACCTTGCATCTTTACAGGGCAGAGCAGGGCACGTCTTTTCCCTCCCCTTGAAAACAAGCGCACGAAAGAGTGAGAACAATGACGGTTGCAGAGGAAACGCCACAGCATGATGACGGGTTTCCGGCCCTGGCGGAACGTTTGCACGCCTTGCGCGCGGTCCTGGCAAAGGATGGCCTGGAAGGCTTTATCGTTCCCCGAACCGATGAGCACCAGAACGAGCACACCCCCCGGGGGGCCGAGCGGTTGCGCTGGCTCACCGGGTTCAGCGGATCGGCGGGCGTTGCCGTCGTGTTACAGGACAGGGCTGCCGTGTTCGTCGATGGCCGCTATTTTCTGCAAGCCGAGATCGAAACCGACGCGACCCTGTTCGAACGCGCGCACAGCGTCAAAACCTCGCTGACGGACTGGCTCACCACCCACGCAAAGACCGGACACCGCATCGGCTATGACCCCTGGTTGCACACGACCGATGGCCTGCGCTCCCTGGAAAAAGCAGCGGAGCAGGCCGGCTTTCAACTGTCCCCCTGCGCGGCCAATCCCATCGACGCCCTGTGGCTGGACCGGCCGGCCCCGCCGCTTGAACCGGTCGTTCCGCATTTCCTGCCCCATACCGGGCAATCGGGCGCCACGAAACGCCGTGCGGCCTCCGCCGTTCTGGTCAAGAACCACACGGACGCGACCGTTCTTGCGGCCCCCGATTCCATCGCCTGGCTGTTGAACATCCGCGGCGGCGATGTGCCCTATACGCCCCTGCCGCTGGCCTTTGCCATTCTGCATGCCAATGCAGAGGTGGACTTGTTCCTGGATTTGCGCAAATGCACCCCCGCTCTCCTGCCACATCTGGGCCGGGCGGTCCGGGTCAGTCCGTCAGATGCCCTGGAATCCGCCCTGGATGCCCTGGGGCAACGGGGGGCGCGGGTTGGCGTGGATGGGAACTCTGTTCCGGTGGCCGTGGTCAACCGCCTGCGCGCCGCGGGCGCCCATGTCGTGCCGGAGCCAGACCCGTGCGTTCTGCCCCGGGCCTGCAAGAACGCGGTCGAGGTGAACGGCATGCGTGCCGCTCATCGCCGCGACGGGGTGGCGCTGGTGCGCTTTCTGTGTTGGCTGGAGACCACGCTGGCGCGCGGCGTGACCGTCACCGAACTGAGCGCCGCCGATCACCTGGAACGCCTCCGCCGCGAGGGGGAGCTGTTCCGCGGTTTGTCGTTTGCGACCATTTCGGCCGCCGGCCCCAACGGGGCCATCGTGCATTACCGGGCGACTCCGGCCACGAACCGCCCGTTGCGCGAGGGGGAATTGTATCTTGTGGATTCGGGGGGCCAGTACCTTGACGGGACCACCGATGTCACCCGCACGCTGGCCCTTGGCCCGCCCGATCCCGAAGCGCGGCGCCGGTTTACCCAGGTGCTGAAGGGGCACATCGCCCTGGCACGGGCGGTCTTTCCGGTGGGCACCACGGGCAGCCAGCTTGATGTCCTGGCCCGTCAGACCCTGTGGGCCGATGGCGTGGATTACGACCACAGCACCGGCCATGGAGTCGGCTGTTATCTGAACGTGCATGAAGGCCCCCACAGCATCGCCACGACCAGAGACACCGTTGCCTTGGTCCCGGGCATGGTGCTCTCGGACGAACCGGGGTATTACAAGGCCGGCGCCTATGGCATTCGCATCGAAAATCTGCTGACCGTGTGCCGGGGGGGGCCTCCGCCAGGGGCTGAACGTCCGCTGCTGGGCTTTGAGGTGTTGACGCTGGCGCCCCTGGACCGGGCGTTGATCGACGGAACCCTTTTGTCGCAGGAGGAAGGAATGTGGCTTGCGGACTATCATAAGATGGTATGCGAAACGCTTTGTCCGCTTCTGGACCCGGAAAGCGCGGCTTGGCTTGCGCGCGCGACGGCGCCACAAGAAGGATAAGGAATCGAGGGGGGTGGGGGGGGGGAGGCTAAGCCTCCCCCTACGTTGTGTTTTTTGTTACGGGGGGAGAGCGTAGCTTTGCTACTGTCTAATTGCATAAATATTTGCTATTAATCTGCGCTTCTCTGGTGTATGGTTTTGGGCAGGAGGTGAGCCATGTTCAGGAAAGCCAAGAGCATTACATGCAGTGAGGATGACAGGATTCAACTTGAGGCTTTAGCGCGGAGTAGGACATCTGAAGCCCGTTTGGTTGATCGAGC
>WOUV01000093.1 GCA_009773045.1 Rhodospirillaceae bacterium
ATCGTCAAAATCATCCAGGCGTGCCTGCCGCTCCCCCGCAGGCGTGCCTGCCGCTCCCCCGCCTCTGGAAGGCCATTCTAAACTGATGGATGGTCAGCGTGGGACCCGTTCATCGAACGGACCGTCGCGGTCAAAACTATCCGTACGGTTGCTTCGCCCCTGCGAGGAGAAGTTCTTTCCCTGACTGTCTTCAGCAGACAAAAAACATCAGATGTCATGCTGCGGCTGCGAAGGCCGGCGGAATTCTTCTGCCGGCCATCATCGCGCAGAGGGTCAATTGGCCTGACGCCGCAGAAACGCGGGAATGTCCAGATCTTCTTCAATGGCATGAAGGGTGCGATCTTCGGGTTCCACCTTCAGACCAGGAGCGTCGCTTCCCGCAGAGTGACGGGGCGCTTCGCGGCTTTCGGCCCGGGGCGGTTCCACCGCGCGCCGAATCCGGCCAATGCCCGCCACCTTTTCGAGCAGAGTCTGGGGACGGCGGGATGAGGTGGACTCAAGCGCGGGCGGCACGTTGTGGGCACTTTGCGCGGGCACCTCGGCCGGCTGGGCACGCCCGCCGCCGCCCGTGAGAAGCCGCACATCCGGGCGCACATCGGCCGCTGCCGCCCGGGGAGCCTCCGGACGTCCCTCGACCCGCCCACTCTGCTGGCCGACGGCACGGGTCGGGTCCATGGCGGGGGCGGGAATGAAGGCATCGGTTCGGCTGGCAGCCTGACGCGCCGCCTGACGTTCGGCCTGTCGCTCGGCGGCCAGGGCGGCGAAGTGTTCAAAACCGGGCCGTTCCGGCTCAAGGGGCTTGGTTTCGGGAAGCGCCGGCTTTTCCGTCCGCGTGGGGGATTCTCCCGCGGCCTCGCGCCAGACGGTGCCCGATTCGGCCTCCAGCCCCGGACGCCCCGGCTCAGGGATTCCGCGCATCATGTAAGGCGTCGCCGGGCGTGCCTCACGCTCGCCCCCATTGACGTGGGACTGGATGTTCGCCTCAGAATCGATCCCCGTCGCCACCACCGAAACCCGCACTTTTCCTTCCAGGCGTTCATCGAAGGTGGACCCGAAGATGATGTTGGCGTCGGGATCGACTTCATCCCGAATGCGATTGGCGGCCTCGTCCACTTCATACAGCGTCATGTCGGGACCGCCGGTGATGTTGATCAGCACGCCGCGGGCGCCTTTCATCGAGGTATCGTCCAGCAGCGGATTGGAGATGGCGGCCTCGGCGGCATCGAGCGCCCGCTTTTCGCCTTCGGCCTCGCCGGTCCCCATCATGGCCTTGCCCATTTCTCCCATCACCGTGCGGATGTCGGCAAAGTCAAGGTTGATCAGCCCCGGCATCATGATGAGATCGGTCACCCCACGCACGCCGGCATACAACACGTCGTCGGCCATGTTGAACGCCTGGGCGAAGGTGGTGCGTTCGTTGGCCACCCGGAACAGGTTCTGGTTCGGGATGATGATCAGGGTGTCCACGTACCGCGCCAGTTCCTCCATGCCGGCCTCGGCAAGGCGCATGCGGTGAATGCCTTCGAAATGAAACGGCTTCGTCACCACACCGACGGTCAGGATGCCCATTTCCCGTGCGGCCCGGGCCACCACCGGACCCGCCCCAGTCCCGGTGCCCCCCCCCATGCCAGCGGTGATGAAGGCCATGTGGCTGCCGGCGAGTTCGCTTTGAATCGCTTCAAGAACCTCCTCGGCCGCGGCCCGCCCCACCTCGGGCCGGGCGCCGGCCCCCAGGCCTTCAGTCGTGTGAATGCCAAGCTGGATGCGGCGGTCGGTGCGCGACTGCGACAGTGACTGCGCATCGGTGTTGGCGACGATGAAATCCACCCCTTCCAGATTTTTGGCGATCATATTATTGACGGCATTGCCACCGGCCCCGCCAACGCCGATAACAGTAATCCGCGGCTTGAGCTGAAAATCCGCAGCCCCGCGCGGCACGCCCAGATTTATACCCATGCGTTCCTCCGCTTTGTGCTGGTTGTCGTCATAAGACCAATATCCTTTATCTGCACTGCCATATTCATCAACCATTGAACTCCCCCCCCTCGCGTTGCAGCGGTGAATAAGGTCAGAAATTCACTCGCAACCATTCTCCCAACCGTCCGAAACGATTTGTGGTCTTGGGCTGTGCCGTCCGTGCCGGCGCACCCCCGTGGATGTGGGCGGCGTATTTCAGAAGGCCGACACACGTCGCAAATTCCGGGCCTCCGGTGGCCTCCGCCAGCCCCCGGAGTCTCACCGGTCGCCCCAGCCGCATCTGCTTGTCAAGGATCAGCGCGGCAGCCTCCCGTACACCCTGAAGCTGCGCCGCCCCGCCGGTCAGCACAACCAATCGCCCGCGAGTCGGGGCGCTCGCTTCCAGATGGCTGCGCACGAGTTCGAACGTTTCCTCGATGCGGGGCTGGATGATCTGCACCAGCATCGACCGCGGAACCTGATTAGCGGCGGATTCGTCGTCTTCCCCCACCAGCGGCACCTTCAGGATCTCGCAGGCATCCGACGGAGAGGGCATGGCGCTGCCATAAAGCGTTTTCAAACGCTCGGCATTGGCCATGGGTGTTGACAAACCCTTGGCGATATCGCTGGTTACGTGCTGACCGCCAATGGGCAGACACGCCACGTGCACGACCTGGCCGTTTTCGAACACGGCAACCGTCGTGGTGCCGCCCCCCATGTCGATGGCTGTGACCCCCAGTTCCTTTTCGTCCTCCACCAGGCAGGCAAGCCCCGAGGCATAGGGCGAGACCACCAGGGCTTCGACCTCCAGATGACAGCGTTCGACTGCCAGCCTGAGGTTGCGCACGGCCCCGGTCTGGGCGGCCACCATGTGCAGGACCACCCCCAACCGCTCACCGAACATGCCGCGCGGGTCCCGGATGCCGCTGGTACCATCGATGGCATAGCCAACCGAGATGCAATGGATCAGGTCGCAGTCGCCGGTCATTTCCTGGCGGCAGGCATAGTCGATGATGCGGCGCACGTCGCTATCATCGATCTGATGGCCATCGACTGCGACCTCCACCTCGATTTTCGATGAACGCGGTTTGCCACAGGAAACATTGACCACCACCTTGTCGATGCGCTCGCCCGCTCTTTGTTCGGCGCTGGCAACGGCGGCACGAATAGAGGATTCCGCCTCGTCCATGTCGATGACGACGCCGCTGCGCAAACCAAGCGAACGATGGTGGCCCATACCAACCACCTTCAGGGTGTCTCCCTCACCCTTGGCAATGAAGCAGCATACCTTGGTCGTTCCCACGTCAAGGGCAGCGATCAGGCCGGTACGCAACTTTAGGCTTTGTTGCACGTTTCTTATTCTCCTGTTTACTGTGCTTTCTTGTCACGCATCCCGTCCAGGCTCCCGACTGACCGCCGGCAGAATCTGTTCCTGCTGTCCGCCGTCTTCGAGCCGCACCACCAGACGGTCAGGCACGCGCAAGTCCACCATCACCGGACGACGCCGCAAAAGGCCGTGTGCGCGGTCGAACTCGACCAGACGCCGCAGGGCCTCGGCAGGGTTTTCCTCCGGCAGGCGCACATCGATGCCTCGAGTCACGTCATCGAGCCGCAGGTTCCAGCGTCGCCCCGACACGAACTGTGCCGCCCGCACCCGGGGCGCCAGGGCGGGCTGGCTTTTCACGATGGTGAGCAGCGCCCGCACCTGCCCCGGAGCCTTCTCGCCAACGATCACCGGCAAATGGCGGAACGGCGCAATGTCATCGGCAATTTCGAACCCGTCCGCATCCAACAGCACATAGCGCCCTCCCCGCTGCCACAACGCCACCGCCTCCCGCTCCACCAGTATCAGGCGCACCGTGTCCGGCAGACGCCGTTCCACCGTCGCCGAGCGCACCCACGGCAGGGCCTCCAGCCGCCGCTTGGTTTCCTGCACGTCAAAAGCAAAAAGGCTCTCGCCATGCTTCAACCGTAGGGCAGCACGCACATGATCGACCGGCGTGCGGACCCGCCCGATCACGCGGGCATCGTTGAACCGGAAACCCGCCTGCACCGAAAGGCGCGTCAGCTTGGCCTCCACGCTGACCCGCAACCCCTGCGCGTTGACAGCGCCCCACACGCCGCCCATGAGAACGAGCACGAGCGCGAGAACCACTCCGCCCGGCAGCAGGCGCCGGCGCGTTCGCAGAGGGAGTTGCGACCACAGGGCGATTTTCGGCCATCTGGCCTTGGTGACAGCGGCGCGTTTGATGCGCGCCCCGCCCGCGCTGTTTTCGTTCAAGCGTCGCATGTCGCGTTCTCCACCATCCACCACACAAGATCGGCAAATTCCATGCCAACATGGGCGGCCTGTTCGGGAACCAGGGAGGTCGGGGTCAACCCCGGCTGAGTGTTGACTTCCAGAATGACCAGACGTTCTCCGTCAAAGCGAAAATCGGCCCGCGACACTCCCCGACACCCCAACGTTTCGTGGGCGAGAAGCGCGAGCCGCAGAGCCTTTTCCGTCACCGCCGCCGGCAGCGGCGCCGGCAAAAGATGGCGGGAACCCCCCGTGGCGTATTTGGCCGAATAGTCATAGAACACATGATCGGTCATGATTTCGGTCACGGCCAGGGGCCGCCCGCCCATGACGGCAACCGTCAGCTCGCGCCCGGGGATGAACGCCTCCACCAGCACCCGCGCCCCATAGGGCCAGCTCTCCCCGGCAAACGGCGCGATTTCGTCTTTGGGAGAGACGACCCGCACCCCCACCGACGACCCTTCGTTCAAGGGTTTGACCACATAGGGACGCGGCAGGGGATCGCCGTTTTTCATTTCGTCCCGACTCACCACCTTGCCCTCGGCAACCGGAATGCCGGCATGGGCGAACAGGCGCCGCGCCATGGGCTTGTCCATGGCAAGGGCGGAGGCCATCAGGCCGGAGTGGGTATAGGGAATGCCAAGAATGTCGAGGATTCCCTGCACGCAGCCATCTTCGCCGAAACGGCCATGCAGGGCGTTGAACACCACATCGGGCCGGGGATAGAAACGGGTCAGGAGCGCGGCCACGTCGCGTTGCGCATCAACCGTCACCACTTCGCAGCCCCTGCTTTTCAAAGCCTGACTGACGGCGGCCCCGCTCACCAAAGAAACCTCCCGTTCCGCCGACCAGCCGCCCATCAGCACCAGCACCCGCCGGGTCATGACACCGTCTCCCCCCGTGTGCCGGATATCCCTGTCGGTTGGCCGATCCTGCGGATTTCCCACTCAAGAACAACGCCGGTTGCCTCCGCCACCCGCCGGCGCACGTCCTCGCCCAGGGACTCGAGATCGGCGGCGGTGGCGTTTCCGGTGTTGAGAAGGAAGTTGCAATGCTTCTCCGACACCATGGCCCCGCCCCCCCACCGCAAGCCCCGGCATCCGGCCCGGTCGATCAGCTCCCAGGCCCGGAGGCTGTCGGGCGGATTCTTGAAGGTAGATCCCCCGGTGCGGGTCCGCAAGGGCTGCGCGTCCTCGCGGCATTGGCGGATTTCGGCCATGCGGGCTTTGATGACGACGGGATCCTTGGGATGGCCTTGCAACACCGCGCCCGTGAAAATCCAGTTTTCCGCGACATCCGTCCGACGATAGGAGAACCCCATGGCGGAGGGGGACAGACGGTGCACCCGCCCGCCGTCGTCCACCCCTTCGGCCTCCACCAGCACGTCCTTGATCTCGCGACCATAGGCCCCGGCATTCATGCGCAAAGCCCCGCCAAGGGTGCCGGGAATGCCGGAGAGAAACTCAAGGCCCCCCAGGCCCGCCGTGGCCGCCACCGTCGCCACGGTCCCATCAAGCGCCGCCGCCCCGCAGGACAGCCGCCCCCCCTCCCCCACCACGACAGAGGCCAAGCCGCCGCCAAGCCGGATCACCACCCCCGGCACGCCGCCATCGCGCACCAGCAGGTTGGAGCCAACCCCGATCACCGTCACCGGCACCTGCGCCGGCCGGGCGGCAAGAAAGCCGGCGAGATCCGCGCCATCGGCCGGACGGAACAGAACCTCCGCCGCCCCCCCCACCCGGAACCAGGTACCGGCGGCCAACGGCGCGTTCGCCGTATAGCGCCCACGCACCGGCGGCAGGCGGTCGATCAAGGGGGAGGGAGAAGGGGCCAAGGCAGCGGTCGTCAGCATCATGCCGTCTCCCTTTCCGCCTCATTGTGGACGTCATCCCCATACAGGCGCGCCAGATCGCCCGGCAACGCCTGCGCCCACTGGGTAATGCTGCCTGCCCCCAGACAGACGACGAAATCCCCTGGACGCGCCAGGGCGTGGATCATGACGGCCAGATCCTTTTCGTGCGCCAAGGCCAGGACATGGCGATGCCCATGGGCGCGCAAGGCCTCCACCAGAGCCTCCCGATGCACTCCTTCAAGGGGAGGCTCCCCCGCGGGATAGACCGCGGCCACCACCACCGTGTCGGCATCGTTGAAACAGGTGCAAAACGCCTCGAACAGATCGTGCAGACGGGTATAACGGTGCGGCTGCACCACGGCGATGACCTGGCCGGAACAGGCGCTGCGGGCGGCGCTCAGAACGGCGGAGATCTCGACCGGATGGTGGCCGTAATCGTCGATCACCACCACGCCCCTCGCCGTGCCTGTGCGGGTGAAGCGACGCTTGACGCCGCTGAATCCGGCAAGGGCGTGCACGATCACGGAATCCGCAACCCCCATGCGGGTTGCAACCGCGACGGCCGCCAGGGCATTGAGCACGTTGTGGCGGCCATACATGGGCAGGTGCACTCCGGCAAGGGTGCGCGAGATTCCATCCAGACGATCGGTCCGTACGATGTCGAACGTCGCGCCATCGGCGTTCAACACCACATTGACGGCGCGGACATCGGCCTGCGGCGTCAGGCCATAGGTGAGGATCGTGCGATCCGACACCCGGGCGATCAGGGCCTGGACCTCAGGATGATCAAGGCACAGCACGGCGAAGCCATAAAAGGGAATGTTCTGCACGAAGGTGCGGAATGCCTTGCGCACGGCATCGAAATCGCCCCAGAAATCGAGATGCTCCGGGTCCATGTTGGTGACGACGGCGATGGTGGCCGGCAACCGGATCAGCGTGCCGTCGGATTCATCGGCCTCCACCACCATCCAATCGCCACCGCCCAGCCGGGCATTGGTATCATAGGCATTGATGATGCCGCCATTGATGATGGTCGGGTCAACCCCCCCCGCCTCCAGCAGGGCGGCCACCATGGAGGTGGTGGTGGTCTTGCCGTGGGTGCCCGCGACCGCGACCGAATATTTGAGCCGCATCAGCTCGGCCAGCATTTCCGATCGCCGCACCACCGGAATCAGACGCTCACGGGCGGCGAGGATCTCGGGATTGTCGGTTCCGATGGCGGTCGAAACCACCACGACCGTCGCCGCCCCCAGATTGGCTGCCGCATGCCCGACCGCAACCGGAATGCCCAGCCGGCGCAAACGCCGGACGTTGGCGCCCTCCGCCACGTCCGACCCCTGGACCGCGTGGCCCAGATTGTGCAAAATCTCGGCGATTCCGGACATGCCGATGCCGCCGATGCCGACGAAGTGCAACAGGCCAATGTCAAGGGATGGCATGCGGATCATGCGGCGCTCTCCGTCTTATCCGCCCGCGGAGGGGTCATCCGCAGGGCATCTGGCCGCGGGCCGGCGGGTTTGACACCGGTTGTGTTCCCACGACAGGGAATCAGCGCCTCGACCGTATCGGCCAGACGCCGGGCGGCATCGGGCCGGGCGGTGGCGCGGGCACAGGCGGCGCTTTTGGCCAGCATGGCCGGCAGATCCAACAAAAGCGCCTGCAACCGG
>WOUV01000094.1 GCA_009773045.1 Rhodospirillaceae bacterium
GCATCACGTCAAGGCCAATTGGCAGTTCACAACCAACGACGCCCGCATTAAGCTGAAAAGCCTATACCCTCAGTTCCAATGACGCTGGGCACTAGCCGGTATCTTGAACCGAACCGGCCATTGCAGTCAAAAGCAGGAAGCCCCAGCATGACTCTCTCCACGATTCACGCCCCTGTGCGGGTCGATCTGCCGGATGGAATCGGCGTCACTCTGGAGATATCGCCGATCCGCTGCCTGCTGCTGGCCGATCATCTGATCACCCTGGCGGGGCAGGCCATCGCCCGCCTGAAGACTGAAAATACCGTTCTGGACACAACCACGGCGGCACTGATGCATGGCATCAAGGCCGATCTGGAACGGAAGGCACGGGAAATTCCCGTGCCTTCCAAAACGGACCGGATGAAGACGGACTGGCTGAAGGCACACGGCGGGCCAACGCGGACGGTGGATTTCGGCGCCGATCAGCCGGCGGTCGAGGCCCTGCGCGCCTGCGGATTCCAGGTCTGCCGGGATCGCAACGGCAAATGGCTGGTCGATTGGAATCGCCTGGCCCCTGGGTTCAATGAGGATATCTGGGCCAAGGCCAAGATGGAATGCGCCGAGCGCGGAATGCCGTTCGGCGAAAAAACCGTTAAGAAAACCACGAGAGCCAAGAAGTCCGCCCAAAAACCGGCGAACCGTCGAGACGACGGCAGTCCGGAAATCGGTCCGGATGAAGAGAAGGCGGCGGCATGATCACCCTGCGCCCCTATCAGGAAACTGCCGTCGAGGCCCTGCGCGCCGCCTACCGGGCGGGACGGCGCGCACCGCTGTTGCAGCTTGCGACCAGTACAGGAAAAACGGCCGTGTTTTGCCATATTGCGTTGAGCGCCGTGCAACGCGGCAAGCGGGTCTGCATCCTGGTGCATCGGCAGGAACTGCTGTTCCAGACATCCCGCATGCTGAAAACCCTGGGCGTCGAGCACGGCCTGATCGCTCCCGGACGTCTCCAGAGTCGCGATCTCGTGCAGGTGGCCTCCGTCCAGACGCTGGTGCGGCGGATTGCGGACCCCAAGAAACGCATGGGCGAAATCGACCTGATAGTGATCGACGAATGCCACCACGCCGTCGCGGGAGCATGGGGAAAAGTGTTGGCCGCATGGCCCAAGGCAAAAATATTGAGCGTCACCGCCACGCCCTGCCGGCTCGACGGCAAGGGGCTGGCCACGGTGTTCGACGACCTGATCCAGGGGCCGCCGGTCGCCGAGATGATCCGCCTGGGCTATCTGGTGCAGCCGGTCGTGTACGCTCCGCCGGTCGCGCTGGATCTGACGGATGTGCGTTCTCGGGGCGGAGATTACGTCTCGGAGGACTTGGCCGCCGCCATGGATCGGCCCGCCATCACCGGCGATGCGGTGACCCATTACGAGCGGCTGTGCCCGAACGTGCCGGCCATCGTGTTCTGCGCCAGCATCGATCACGCCCGGCACGTGGCCGATGAATTCGCCCGTGCCGGCTGGCGCGCCGCCGGCATCGACGGATCCATGGCCGACGGTCAGCGGCGGGGCTTGATCCAGGCCCTGGGCAATGGCGGGCTGCACATCCTGACCTCGTGCAACATCATTTCCGAGGGCACCGACATTCCGATCGTGGGCGCCGCCATCTTGCTGCGACCCACCAAATCCGTCGCCCTGTACCTGCAACAGGTTGGGCGCGCCCTGCGTCCGGCGCCCGGCAAGGACAAGGCCATCATCCTCGATCACGTGGGCAATGTGCTGCGCCATGGATTGCCGGACGAGGAGTGGGCTTGGTTCCTGGATGCCGGCGCCAAAAAGACGGCGAAAGAGATCGAACTCCGTCAATGCCCCAGCTGCTACGCCGCCCACCGCCCAGCCCGGATGTGCCCGGAATGCGGACATGTCTATGCCAATGACACGGAACAGCGCGAGATCGCGCACGAGGCCGGAGACCTGCGCCAGATCACCCCGGAAATGATGGCCGAACGGCGCGCCAAGGCCTAGGCCGATGCCGAGGCCTTGCGCAAGCAGAAGCAGACCGATTTGAGGCAGGCGCGCACTCGTGAACAGCTTGAGGAGATGGCCAAAAATACGGCTACCGCCAAGGGTGGGTCGATCACATCCTGGGGAGTCGCGCACGCTATCACGAGCAGGTGATGGGGCAGGTGGCATGACACCCCGCGAATCCACCCTGTTGCGCGAAACGCTGCTGCGGGCCAGCCGGATGGGCGCGCGCCTGTTCCGCAATCAGGTCGGCGCCGGCGTGGCCGGCACCGTGCTGCGCGAGGTCGAACCCGGCCTGTTTCTGGTGCGTGGACATCGCGTCACCATGGGCCTGTGCCCCGGTTCCGCCGATCTGGTCGGCTGGCGGACGGTGGAGATCACCCCCGCCATGGTCGGACTTCGCCTCGCCCTGTTCGCCGCCATCGAGGTCAAGTCTGCCGCCGGCAAGGCCACGCCGGAACAAAGGAACTTCCTCACCCGCGTCCGCGAGGCCGGCGGCCTCGCCGCCATCATCCGCGACGCCGGGGACTGCGACGCCGCCCTGTTCGGAGACCGGACATGAGGGACGATAGCGGGAACGTTTCACGCGGCATCCTTGGGCTTTATGCCGTCGATGTCGGGTGCGGCCATGCCGGCCATGGCCAGATCGTACATTGTTTGAAGAGTGCACCAAAATTCCGGGCCGGTGTTGAAAAAGCGTCCGAGCCTGAGTGCGGTATCCGCCGTTATTGGGGTCTTCTCGCGAACCAGGCGTTCGATACGGGGGCGTGGCACGTTGCAGGCTTTGGCAACGGCATAGGGTGTGAGATTGAGCGGCGTCAGGAATTCCTCGCGCAGGATCTCGCCGGGATGGACAGGGGGGGTCGGGCTGATCATAGGGTTCTCTCCGCTGCCTCAATGATAATCGACAATTTCAACCTCTTCTGCGTGAGCCTCACGCCAGACAAAACAAATGCGCCATTGGTCATTGATCCGAATACTGTATTGGCCGGCGCGATCCCCTTTCAACGCCTCCAGACGATTACCGGGCGGCTGACGCAGGACGTTCAAGTCTGGAGCCGCGGCCAGCATGGCCAATTTGCGTTGTGCCGGGCGCATCAAATCCGTGGGGAATCCTTTGGGAGCATGACCGTTCCAGATTTCTTTGGTCATTCTGTTTCGGAAGCTTCGGATCATCGCCGCATCACCATTCTCGATATGATGAACGTATCATTCCGTGATACGTCAGTCAAGAAAGACGTATCATGGTATGATACGGACGGCGGAATACCAGTCACTAACGTCATGGCCGCCACCCGTGCCAGATTCCCCTTGACCCCGCCAAACGGGGCGCGTAGCGTCAGAGGTGGAGACGTAAGAACCTCCATCGTCAACAGAAGCGGCAGCCGCCCCGAGAGTCTCGCGGCCTTTTTCATGCCCGGAGTTTGTTCGGGCGACCCGCTTTGGCGGGAGGGCGACGGATATAAAACCCTTCGGGGAAAGAAGTCCGCCCGGTCCCTGTCTTCTGTCAGACGATTGGGTTCTTACCCTCCCGCCATCAGCGCGGTCGTAAGAAGCCTTGCTGTTGGCGCGTTTCAACGCCGACAGAAGGGCTTCGTCATGTCCCATCAGGACGCGACCGCGCACGTGTGCGCCTTATCTCTCACCGATCTGAACACCACCATCGACAACGAGCCGCCTGTGCTCGATGTCCGCCTGGGCGAGACGTTGGGATTCACCCGCCCGCGTAATATCCGGGCACTGATCGAACGTCACAAGGAAGCCCTGGAGCGGCTTGGAGGATTTTGCTGCACGGTGCAGCAAAATCCCGGACGTGGCCGCCCGAGCGAAGAGACCTGGCTGACCAAGAAGCAGGCCATCTATCTTGCCACCAAGGCCGAGACGGCGCGCGCCACCGAAATCACCCTCATGGTGGTCGAGGTGTTCGACGCCTTCACCGCCGGACGGCTGACCGGCCAGCCTCCGTTGCCCCCCCTCCCGTGCTCCCCCCGCCCGCCGCGTCCGCGTCGGCGCCGAAGGAGGAGCCGCCATTCTGCAAGGAGTGCTCTGCGCGTGTGCAGTGGGAAACCCCACCGCCGGCAGGCATGACGCTCGCCAACCATCGCGCCGGCCATCTCCTGGTGAATGGACCAATCACGGATTGGGAACTCGCCATCGGCGTCATCATCAGATGGCAGGTCCAAGTAAACGCACGGAAAACCGTCGCTAAACGAATGACACAAATCAAAAACATCCTCGCCGGAGAAGGCACACCATGAGTGAGAACGACAACACGAATCGCGCCTACGACCTCCAATCCGTGGACCGCATCATCGCCATCATCAACAACGGCGACGATGGCGACGCCGCCGCACAGGACTACCGAGCACTGATCGCCACCCTCAACGACCGCGTGAACACCTACGGCGGCACGCACAAGGGCAAGTTGACCATCACCCTCGATTTCGAGGCCGACGCCAAAGGCGTCGATGTGGCAATGACCACGACGGTCAAGCCTCCGCCACGGCCAAAATTCGTGGACCGCTATTTCATCTCCGATCGCGGCGACGTTCTGACCGCGAGGGACCCGGCCAGGGAATCAATGTTTCCCGGCGCCGATCTTGGACGCAAACGGACATCGGCACTCTGACTGAACAACATAGAGACTTTAGAAAGGCCAAGGAGAAGCGTCATGGCACGCATACGGTCACTCCATCCCGGTCAGCCAATGGACGAAGACTACATGGCGTTGAGCCTTCGCGCACGGCTACTGACTATTCATCTTCGGTGTGAGGCGGACGATCACGGAGCGTTCCCGTGGAAACCACTGACGCTTAAGGCACGCATTTTTCCGGCTGATAACGTCTCATCCTCTCAGGTTGAGAAATTGTTGACTGAACTGGAATCACACAACCAAGTGATGTCCTACGAAGTCAACGGCAAGCGGTACGGGGTAATTCGCAACTTCGGGAAGTGGCAGAGACCGCAGAAACCATCGTACATCCATCCCATTACGAGCGATGCCATTGTTTACGCTGGTTTCAATCCACAGGACCAGCAGGACCATTCCAATGCCGATTCTGGATTGGTTCCGGATCACTCCCATACCAATCCAATATCGGTCCAGGACCATTCAGATATCGGTCCGATACCAGTCCAATACCAGTCCGATACCGGTCCGATACCGGTCCTGGAGCGGTCCGATACCGGTTCTGGAATTTCTTTTCAGAGGTGTTTGGTAGGAGGAAGGAGGAAGGAGGAACAGGATAACCAACACCCCCCTATAGTCCCCCCAAGGGGGGGATGAAGAGCGATATGGCGATGATGTTCCCGATAAAGTTGAGACGAGGGAAACCTTCGTATCCAAGCCGCCGGACACACCACCAGACGCCGGCAAAACAACCCGAGACGCTGAATTCACAACCTGGTGGCAACAAATACCGAACGGGCGAAAAGTCGGAATAGACAAAGCGCGCAAGGGCTACCAGCAGGCGCGCCGCCGCGGCGCCAGCGCCGCCGACCTGCTGGCCGGCATGATGCGCGACGGGGCGGTATGGAGCGATTGGCTGGAGGAAGACCGGCGATACATCCCCCATCCCTCGACCTGGCTGAGCGAGGGGCGCTGGAAAGGCGGCCCTCCCGTGACACGAACAAACAAACAACGCACGATGCGCCCGGAAACTGGATGGATTGCCTGATTACCTTTCCGGACAGAAATTGGGCGCAAAGGATAAAATCTTTGTTGCCGGCCATTCTCTCCTCAATCGCTTGCGACGAGCAGGTGTGGACACCTCCGCTCCTAACACCGGGCAATGGTGAGGCCATCCGCGTAAGCGGGGTTATCGAGGCATTGCGCCGTTTTCTGCGGCCAGCGCCCACCGAGTGGTGCATCACCAGGGTCGGCGCTCTGCTGGCTCATTATCCGTCGTTCCCCAAGATCATCCCGCATCTGGAGATGATCCTGGGGGACTGGATCAAGACACTGGCCGACCTGCCGGAAGAGGCCATCTCGGCAGCATGCCAGGCTGTGCTTGAACGGTCGTCGCCCTGGCAGCCCGTGCCGGGAGAGGTGCGCGCTCTGGCCATGGAGCATGTGGCGGAGGCGCGAAGAACCCTGCACAAGCTGGAGGCCATGCTTGCCGTTTCACCCCCGGAGCATGTCGTCGTGGAGATCCTGTGGCCGTTGGTGCGGCGCCGGGAAATCCGGCGTGCTGACGTGGATATTCTCATCCGTCCTCTGTCCGTGACCGTGCACACGGAACACTTGGTCGGACGCATGAGGGAAGGGCACCCTGGTCTGCGCAGTCCGGGAGAACGCGGACGGACCGAAAGCCTTTTGCGCCGATCCGCCGATCACCTCAAGAGGGAGTCCTGCTACCTGATCGGCCCGAACGACCCGGAACCATCCCCCCCCACGCCCGAGGCGCGGGAGGCGACGCGCGCCCGCGTGGCCGCGATTCTTGCCGGGATGCGAGTTGGGCCGCAAGCGACGCCATGAAGGGAATGAGGATGTACAAAGGCAGGGATGGCATGGCAAATCCGGATCGGATCATTCGCCACGTTCTGGGGGGGTCCATCAGCGCCGATGGCATCGTCGTGGAGGAAACCATGCAGGCCGGGCAATACCGGCTGCGGCGGTGCTCTCCGGTCGAAATCCTGCTGAAACGCGGCTCCATCAGCCGCAGCCAGTATGAAGCGGCGCACCAGTTGTATCACGACTACGCGCTCGGCGTTGTCGGTGCCGATGACCGGGAGAAAGGCGAACTGCCGCCGGGCATCCAGTGGGCCGGCGGAGATCCCTATCCCGTGGTCCGGCTGGCGGCCATCACCCGTTTCCGCCAGGCCGTGCGGTCCCTGGGCCTGCGGCTCTCCGCCGTCGTGCTGCCGGTGGTGTGCGAGGAAATGTATGTGAAGAAACTGGCGGAGAGGCGCGAAGAGCGTCAGGAGGGGACCATGGCCATCTTGCGTCTCGGCCTCGACAGTCTCGCGGATCATTACGGATCGGGATAGAGGAGCGCCCTTCCCGAAAACATAAAAAAAAGCGGCCGACTGGGAACTCGTTCGCCCCAGCCGGCCAATATCGCCATGATGCGGTAGTAGTCACCCCGTCTTCCGTCGCCGGATCAGATCCGGCAGTTTGCACTCGCGGCGGTGGTCATATAATGTGGTAGGATCTGTCTTGCGGGTGGCGCGCACCGGGAACGCTGGTTCGAGACCGAAACGGAGGTACACCAGTATGGCGAGCAGCTGGCGCTGGCGAAACAGCGGCGCGGTTATGTCGTGATCCCGTGAGGGGAAATACCGGGTTTTATGGCTGGCTTCCGGTCAGTCGCAATGGCATAGCCTGCCGTCAAACCACTGGCAACAGAAAGGCCCACCACCAGGGTGATTGGGCCTTCGTCAAGGACAGTGCGGACGATCCAGCGCGCGGATCAAAACGGCTACGGTTTTGACTGCTTCTTGATACCGTTGCTTGGATCAGGCTTGCCACTCTTTCTCACCCATTCCTCTTCCGCCTTCCGGGCCGCTTCACTTCGCGCCCGTTCCTTCTCTGGAGTCCATGTCGGGTCAACGTAGTGTGTGACACAAGCAAGACCTCCATCTGAGTTTCTCCCAGCAGGCACAGAGATCTCGTCACCTGGCCATCCATCAGTTTAGAATGGCCTTCCAGAGGCGGGGGAGCGGCAGGCACGCCTGGATGATTTTGACGATGCGTTGGATGCCGTGCGTGAACC
>WOUV01000095.1 GCA_009773045.1 Rhodospirillaceae bacterium
GGAATCGGCGTCAACAGCTTTTTGTGGCGGGCGGCCCTTGATACCATCGCCTTCATGCCGATGAATTCCGCCGATCCCTTTGGCGGGGTCATCATCACGGACTGGTATGCCCCACCCGAAAGCTCCGCCGAGCGGTTCAAGGTGAATATTTATATCCTCTCGCGCGAATTGCGTTCGGACGGCCTGAAAGTCTCCGCCTTCCGGCAGGTCCGGCACCCGGGCGGTGGTGAGTGGCAGGACGCGCCCCTTCAGGCCGACACCGAGTTGGAAAATGCCATCCTGACCCGTGCCCGCCAGATCCGGATGGCCTCGATCCAGAAATGACGGCCGGAGGAAATGAAAAACCGAGGGGGAGGCACGGCTCCCCTTGAGTCGTTATCCTGTCCGAACGTTCCGCGCTCAGCCCATGGCAATGGGTTCGACCGCGCCGTCCAGACCCATCAGCAGGAGTTCAACCGCAAGATCGGGATATTTCTTCGTGATGGCGGTCGCAAGTGTGTTCATCTGTTCGGCATGGGCCGCCTTTTCTTCGTCCCCCGTCAGATTCTTGTCGAGCACGATCCGATAGGCGCCACAATCACGGTGGTCAAGAACGATCACCTTTTTGATGTGATGCAGTTTGATCGCCACATCGAGGTGTTCCCAGAACGTGGCATTCCAGCCGGGAAACTTGTCGGACGTGGCCCCAAGCGCAGCCCCGGCCAAAACAACATGGTCGTAATTGTTTGTGAGCTGGCGACCATCCATATAACGAACGATATCGTCAACAAGCCGGTAGTCCATGCAACTCAGCAAAAGCGCCTCTGCCCCACCGCCGGCCCGGGCGGGAGCGGTCACGGCCAACCCGCCGATGATCGCGCGCCCCCCAAGAAGGGTCATTTTTAAGGCATGACGACGGGAAACGACATGGGTGTGACACTCAAACTTCGGCTGCATGGGATGGATTCTCCATTGAGGGTTCGTAACGACTGTCCTCATGACGCCTCCGTCTTTATATGAGGCCAGAAAGAATCTCAAGCGCCGGAAATCGAGAAACGCCGTTCAACGATTTTGCGGCATCCCCCTTCCCTGATGCCACCATCAGCACGCAACACACAGGCACCACCGCGCGGCCAGGCTCGCGGTCTATGACCGATATCATAAACATGCGGTATCGACTTTGCCGAAGGAAACTGCCAAAAAGGCTGGACAAAAGCAGACAACGTTCATACCTCCGTCACGAAGGAGGAATACATCGTGATCGATCTTTACAGGGAAACCGCCATTTTTCTGCAACAGCTCGTCAACGGTATCACCATCGGTGCGACGTATGGATTGATTGCCATAGGCTATACGATGGTTTACGGCATCATTGGCATGATCAATTTCGCCCATGGTGAAATATACATGATCGGCGCGTTCGTGGCGGTCATGACGTATGTCGTCATGGGAATGTTGGGCGTTCAGTCCGTTCCCCTGGCTTTATTGGCCATGCTGGGTGTTGGCATGGTCGTCACGGCGGCGTATGGATGGACGGTGGAGCGCATTGCCTATCGGCCTTTGCGCCGTTCCTTCCGGCTGGCGCCGCTCATTTCGGCCATCGGCATGTCCATTGCCTTGCAGAATTATGTCCAGATCACGCAAGGGGCGCGAGTCAAGCCGTTGCCGCCGGTGCTGCCGGGGGGTATCCATTTCCTGGAAGAGACCGGATTCGGAGTCAAGATCACCTGGTTGCAGATTTTCATCTGGACGGTCACGGTGGCTCTGATGATCGTGTTCACCTGGGTCGTCGCCCGCACGGCGCTGGGGCGCCAGCAGCGCGCGTGCGAGCAGGATCAGCTCATGGCGGCCCTGGTGGGGGTCAATGTGGACCGCATCATCAGCCTGACCTTCGTCATGGGCGCCGTCCTGGCGGCGGTGGCGGGGTTGATCGTGACGCTTCAGTACGGAGTGGTTGACTTCCACATCGGATTTCTTGCCGGCGTCAAGGCGTTCACCGCCGCCGTTCTGGGCGGAATCGGCTCTCTGCCGGGCGCCATGCTGGGGGGGCTTTTGATCGGCCTGATCGAGACCTTCTGGGCGGCCTATTTCTCGGGTGCGTACAAGGACGTCGCGACATTCGGCATCCTGGTTCTGGTGTTGCTCTTTCGGCCCACCGGTTTGCTGGGACGGCCTGAGACCGAGAAGGTGTGATCATGTCGGCACGTCTCCTGAAGCACGGCGCGCCAAGCCCTGTCCTTGTCACCGCCATACGGGAAGCCGCCCTGACGGGCCTTTTGGTGGTGGTGCTGGCGGTGCCGTTTCTGGGTTTGAAGATCGAGAACGCGGGAAACGGTTTGCTGCTGGAAACCCGCTGGCCCGCGGCCTTCATCGCGGTGGGGCTGGCGATGGGGGGACGGGTTCTGCTGGTCCTGGGGCGGGAGTGGTGGCACAGGCCGGCCGTATTCGATCGTTTCCCCGGCACGGTTTTTCTGTCGGAACGCCCGCTTTGGGGATTGGGCATGGCCGGCATTCTGCTGGCCCTTTTCCTGCCGCTTTTGTTGCCCAACCGCTATGCCATCGACACGGCGACGACCTTGCTGATTTATGTGATGCTGGGGTGGGGGTTGAACATCGTCGTCGGCCTTGCGGGGCTTCTTGATCTTGGGTATGTGGCGTTTTATGCCGTCGGCGCCTATTCCTATGCGCTGCTGTCCCTCTATTTCGACTACTCGTTCTGGTTGTGTCTGCCGCTGGCGGGTCTTTTGGCGGCGCTGTTCGGGATTTTGCTGGGCTTTCCGGTGTTGCGGCTGCGGGGGGATTATCTTGCGATCGTCACCTTGGGATTTGGGGAAATCATTCGCGTGGTGCTGACCAACTGGAACACCCTGACCCATGGATCGCAAGGCATTTCCGGTATCCCACGGCCATCGTTCTTTGGCCTGCCGTTCGGGGTCGCGGTGGAAGGAGGGCCGGTCACCTTCAGCGCCTTTTTCGGTATCGCCCACGATCCTTTACACCGGGTCATTTTTCTGTATTACCTGATTCTGGTTCTGGCTTTGGGGACGAATGCCTTTACGTTGCGCATTCGTCGTTTGCCGATCGGCCGGGCGTGGGAAGCCCTGCGAGAGGATGAAACCGCGTGCCGGGCGCTTGGCCTCGATCCGACCACCATCAAATTGTCGGCATTTGCCATCGGCGCCATGTTCGCGGGCCTTGCGGGATCGTTTTTCGCCGCCCGGCAGGGCTTTGTCAGTCCGGAGAGCTTCGCCTTTCTTGAATCGGCCATCATCCTTGCCATCGTCGTTCTGGGAGGCA
Organism: Rhodospirillaceae bacterium; assembly: GCA_009773045.1. Taxonomy (GTDB): domain Bacteria; phylum Pseudomonadota; class Alphaproteobacteria; order Rhodospirillales; family Rhodospirillaceae; genus WOUV01. Next base: position 3,277 of record WOUV01000095.1, read on the forward strand.
TGGGCAGTCAGACGGGGGTGGTGGTGGCAGCGTTCGTGCTTGTAGTGCTGCCCGAGTGGTTCCGGGATTTCGTCGAGTACCGCATGTTTCTGTTCGGCGCGGCCATGGTGGCGGTCATGCTGTGGCGTCCGCAGGGTTTGCTGTCCCACCGTGCCCCCACGCTCCGCCTGTCCCCAGGGCCGGCGCCCCCGCATTAGGCACGAGGGGGCGTGGGGGAGGGCCTGCCCTTCCCCCTAAATTTTTGTTTCTCGTTCATGGATCACAAGATCGTTCACGATGCAGATAACCGATCAAACCCCTTCCACCCCTCCCCTTCTCGAGGTCGAGCATGTGAGCATGCGATTCGGGGGGCTGGTTGCGATCAATGATTTGTCCTTCACGGCCACGGCGCGCCGGATTACCGCCATCATCGGTCCCAACGGCGCCGGCAAGACCACACTGTTCAACTGCCTGACCGGCTTTTACAGACCGGGGGTCGGGCGCATGACCCTTCACCATCCCGTTCGGGGACCGGTGCGTCTTGAGCGGCTGGAGGGGTTCCGGGTGGCGCGGGAGGCCGGGGTTGCCCGCACCTTCCAGAACATCCGCCTGTTTCCGCGCATGTCGGTTCTGGAGAATCTGATCGTCGCCCAGCATCACGTTCTGATGCGTGCCTCGGTGTGCACGATCGCCGGCCTGCTGGGCCTGTCCCGTTATCGCCGGGCCGAGGCGCACGCGGTCGGAAAGGCGCGTCACTGGCTGGAGCGTGTCGGTCTTGTGGCGCATGCGGACCGGGAAGCGGGAACGTTGCCCTATGGCGATCAACGGAGGCTAGAAATTGCCCGTGCCCTGTGCACGGATCCCCTTCTGCTGTGTCTTGACGAGCCGGCCGCCGGCCTGGACCCGCGTGAATCGCAGGATCTCAACCGCCTGCTACGGTCGCTGCGCGCAGAGGGGGTAACCATCCTTCTGATCGAACACGACATGAGCGTCGTCATGGAAATCTCGGACAAGGTGGTGGTGCTGGATCATGGCCAGAAAATCGCGGTCGGACCGCCCGCGGCGATCCGCACCAACCCCGCCGTCATCCGCGCCTACCTTGGCGAGGAGGAAGACGAGCCTTTGCCCCCGGAAATCACCGGCGCCATCGGCGAGGAGGGAAAGGCCCATGGCTGAGGCGATGCTGGCCGTCGAAGGGGTGCATGCCGGTTATGGCCCCCGCCTTGCCTTGAAGGGGGTTGACCTGCACATCGATCGGGGCGAGATCGTCGCCCTGATCGGCTCCAATGGGGCCGGCAAGTCTACCCTGCTCATGACCCTGTGTGGCCATCCCCGTGCCAAACAGGGGCGGATATGGTTCGAAGGACGCGACATCACCCGTGTCCCCACCCATGACCTCGTGCGCTGCGGTCTTGTGCAGGTGCCGGAAGGGCGACGCATCTTTTCACGCATGACGGTGCTCGAAAACCTGCAAATGGGCGCCCTGACGAGCGATTCGCGCCATTTCCGCCCCGATCTCGACCGGGTTTTCGCGCTGTTTCCGGTCCTGGCGGAACGGCGCGCTCAACGGGGCGGCGTTTTGTCGGGGGGCGAGCAGCAGATGCTCGCCATCGGCCGCGCCTTGATGAGTCGCCCCCGCCTGCTGCTTTTGGATGAACCTTCCCTTGGCCTTGCACCATTGGTGGTACGGAAAATTTTTGCAACCCTTGAAGAAATCAATGCCGGCGAAGGGGTGACGATTCTGCTGGTGGAACAGAATGCCTATCATGCCTTGAAACTGGCCTTCCGGGGGTATGTCATGGTCAACGGGGTCATCACCCTGACGGGAACCGGCAGCGGGCTTCTGGCCAACCCGGAAATCCGCGCCGCTTATCTGGAAGGGGGGGGATGACGGGGACCTCCTTCGCGGTCCCCGCCACTTGCGGGAAAGAACAACCTAAAGGAATCGTGACAATGCCAGATATGGCCTGGCCCATGTTCGTGAGCTTTACCATTCTGCTAATGGGCTGGATTGCCTTCATGACGGGACAGACCCTGGCCGCCACTTGGCGTCCATGGGGGCAGGTGGTTCCCTATACCGTTCTGTTGGGAGGGGTGGACCGGTTTTTCGTTTATGCCCTGTTCGAAGGGCAGGTGCTGTCGGTGGAGGGATTTCTGATCGATACCCTGTGGCTGATGAGCGTCGGGCTTGTGGCCCATCGGAGGACTCTGGCCCGCAAGATGACTCTCCAGTGCCCCTGGCTCTACGTGCGAGAGGGCTGGCTGGGCTGGCGGGAACGCGCGCCCGAAGACCCCCCCTGAAGACGGAAAGAGTGGGGACGGCGCCTGCCGTCATCATCATGTTCATGAAATTTCTGGAAACCGGATGATCCGTTCAAGTATGATCCCCCGATGTTCGGAAAGGAGAACGCATCATGGATAAATCAAGCGTTTTGATCACTGCGACGGCCCTGTTCGTCCTGATGATGGCAAAACCTGGGCAGGCCGACATCACCATCGCCGTCGTCGGCCCCATGACCGGGCCGACGGCGGCCTTTGGGGAGCAGATGCGTCGGGGGGCCGAGGCGGCCGTCAGGGACATCAACAAGGCGGGGGGCGTGCTGGGACAGCGGATCAAGCTTGAAATCGGTGACGATGCCTGCGATGCCCGTCAGGCGGTGGCGGTGGCAAACCAGATGGTCAACAAACGGGTGGCGCTGATTGCCGGCCATTTCTGCTCCGGTTCTTCCATCCCGGCCTCCGATGTGTATCACGAGGAGGGACTGCTTCAGATTTCCCCCGGCTCCACCAATCCCCAACTGACCGATCGCGGCTATAATACCGTGTTTCGCACCTGCGGCCGGGATGACCAGCAGGGCAAGGTGGCCGGAAATTACCTGGTCGCCCATTTCAAGGACAAAAAAATAGCCATCGTCCACGACCAGCAGGCCTATTCGAAAGGGCTGGCCGACGAGACCAAAAAAGCCTTGAATGCCGCCGGCGTCACCGAGATTCTCTATGAAACCCTCACCCCCGGCGAGAAGGATTATTCGGCCCTCGTCACCAAATTGAAAACCGTTGGCACCGAGATGGTGTTCTATGGCGGCTATCCGCACGAGGCGGGCCTGATCGTGCGCCAGATGCGCGATCAAGGCATGAAGACGGTGCTGATGGGGGGCGATGCCTTGGTCGCGCAGGAATTCTGGCAGATCACGGGTCCGGCCGGCGAAGGCACGCTGATGACCTTCAGCCCCGATCCGCGCAAGATTCCCGGCAATGCCGAACTGGTGGCGCGCTTCCACAAGGAGGGATACGATCCGGAAGCCTATACCTTCTATACCTACGGGACCATCCAGACCTGGAAACAGGCGGTCGAGAAAGTCGCATCCACCGATGTCAAGGCCGTGGTGGGCGCCTTGCGCCAGCATACCTTCGACACGGTTCTTGGGCCGATCCGCTTTGATGCCAAGGGCGATATCACCGAATCGGCCTATGTCGTATACAAGTGGAGCAACGGCACCTACGATTACGTACAGCCGTAATCCCAGCCCCCGACGTGTTTCCCCAAAGGCCGTGATGCCGCATGAAACCCGCGCAGGATACACAACGCGCTACGGCGCGTATTCAGTCTTTCAAGGTGAAAAATTTCCGGGCGTTGCATGAGGTGGAATTCAAGAACTTGACGCCTTTGACAGTGTTGCTGGGCCCCAATGGCAGTGGCAAATCCACCGTGTTCGATGTCTTTGCGTTCCTTTCCGAATGTTTCGAACTGGGATTGCGCCGGGCCTGGGACAAGCGCGGCCGCGCGAAGGAGCTGAAGACGCGCGGCGACGACGGTCCTGTCTCCGTGGAAATCAAATATAAAGAAACGAAAGAAACGAACTCTCCGGTCATCACCTATCATCTGGCCGTGGATGAGCGAAACGGTTCGCCTATCGTGGTCGAAGAGTGGTTGGAATGGCGGCGCGCTCAGCACGGCCGGCCCTTTCGATTTCTGAACTATCAGGAAGGTCAGGAGCAAGCCGTCAGTGGCGAGTTGCCCGATAAAAAAGGCACGCGCAGCGATATCCCGCTGAAATCTCCCGATCTTTTGGCCGTCAATGCACTCGGGCAGTTCGCCGCTCATCCGCGCGTGGCGGCGTTGCGCGAGTTTATCACTGGCTGGTATGTCTCGTATCTTTCGGCTGAAAGCACGAAAGGCCAACCCGAGGCGGGACCACAAGAACGCCTGAGCAGAAGCGGCGACACTCTGGCCAATGTCATTCAATATCTGTCCGAACGGCACGGGGACCGGCTGGAGCATATTTTCGAGATCTTGCGTAAGCGTGTGCCGTGCATCGAGCGCGTGCTTTCCGAGACCATGCCAGATGGCCGATTGCTCTTGCAGATCAAGGATGCGCCGTTCAGTCGCCCGGTGCTGGCGCGCTTTGCCTCCGACGGCACGCT
>WOUV01000096.1 GCA_009773045.1 Rhodospirillaceae bacterium
TCCCAACCTGACCTTCGGCCCGCCGGTCATCAAATGCATCCGCTCCTGGAGCCGGAAGGTGTTCGATGTTCATCTGATGATCAACCCCGCCCAGCCGTCTCTGAAAGACTACGCCGATGCCGGGGCCGACATCATTACCGTGCATGCCGAGGCCGACCCGCACCTGGACCGCAGTCTGCAAGTCATCCGCTCCCTTGGCCGGAAAGCCGGCGTGTCCCTCAATCCCCATACCCCGGAAACGGTGGTGGAATATGTTCTGGACAAATGCGACCTGATTCTGGTGATGTCGGTCAATCCCGGTTTTGGTGGTCAGAGTTTTATCGAGTCGCAACTGGAAAAAATCCGCCGGCTGCGGGCCATGATCGGCCATCGGCCCATTGATCTCGAGGTTGACGGTGGGGTGAGTCCCAAAACTGCAAAGCGTGTCATCGCCGCTGGTGCAAACGTGTTGGTGGCGGGATCGGCGGTGTTCAAGGGATCTGACTATGCGGCCAACATCGCGGCGTTGCGCACTGTAGCCTGATGCGCCCCGATTCGCCAAAGCCCGTCATGTCGCGAGCCGGTACCCCCCCGGCTCGGTCAACAAGAGGCATGCCTTTGAAGGGTCCTGTTCCATTTTTTGCCGCAGCCGGTAAATGTGGGTTTCCAAGGTGTGGGTGGTCACATTTGGGTTGTATCCCCAGACCTCGTGCAACAAAACATCGCGCGGCACCACCGTGTTGCCGGCCCGCAGCAGGAATTTCAAAATGGCCACCTCTTTTTCGGTCAGGCGGATCTTGTGTCGATCATCCATCAAAAGTTTGGTGGCAGGGTGGAAGGTATAGTGGGCGATGGGAAAAACGGCGGCATCGCTATGTTCATGACTGCGCAGATGGGCGCGCATGCGGGCCAGCAGAACGTTGAGGCGAAACGGCTTCGTGACGTAATCGTTGGCGCCGGCATCAAGGCCGGTGATGGTATCGTGTTCGCTGTCGGCCCCGGTCAGCATGATGATGGGCACACTGATCCCTTGCGCCCGCAGCATCCGGCACAGCTCACGACCATCTTCGTCGGGCAACGCCACGTCCAGAAGCACGATGTCGAACCGCTCGTGCTGTAACAAGGCCATGGTTTCAGCGGCGGAAACGGTGATGACGACGTGGGCGAAATCCTCCTGCCGGGCAAGCTGTTCGCCCAGCGAACGACACAGCATATCATCGTCGTCGACCAGAAGAATCCGTTTGCCACCCATGCTATCCTCTATGTTTGCCTTGGACTCAGAGCCTCGTTCTCAGACTTCCGCCCCAGGCAGAAGGAGTTGTTCCCTCGCCCGATTGCCCTGGTTGACATCACTTTCCCACTGACAATCTTAACATGACATGAGGTCTGGAAAGAAGCGCCATGCGTTCCGCACGTGTTTGTTCTTTAATGGGCGGTTTTTAGACTTTTTCGGTCTTTCCGCAGGGGCTAAAACGGACTATGGTGTCGCCTGTCCTCCGGAGTGTATCAGTGTGTCCATGACGCGCAGGCTGTTTTCCTTATCGTCCCCGTTGGGCACGTCCGTTGCCGATGGGGTGCGTGGTGTCGATCATGCCGTGTGTGAGTTGCGCCGTGGCGGATATGTTGTTCTTTTTCCGGCGACGGAGGAAAAGGACCCGTGTGTCGTGCAGGCGGCGGAGGCCGTCACCCCGCACAGTCTCGACGTTCTGACCCGGCTTGCATTGGGCCATCCGCCCGTTCTTGTTTTGACACTGCGGCGGGCGGTGGCCTCAGGGCTGATCGCGGCCGCCGCAAACGTGGGGGAAAATCCCGTAAGCGTCGTGCAGGTGGCGGCCGGTCTGGAGGCCGGCAGGATGCTTGCCCTGGCCCAGCCGGGGGCCGAACCGTTCATCTCCCCGGAGGAGATGAGGGGGGCCAGTCTGGTGCCCGGTCAGGGTGTTCTGGGGGCCGCCGTGCGTTTGGCCAAGCTGGCGCGACTGCTGCCCGCCGCCGTTGTCGGGACCTTGTCCAAGGAGGGAAGCGCCGATCCGGTGATGATGGGGCGCGGGCGGGTGCTGGTGGCGGACGTTCTTGCCTATGACATGCGCATCGTACACACCCTGCGTCCCGTGAGCGAGGCGCGGGTGCCTTTGGATGGGGCGGAGAATGTTCGCCTCATCGCCTTCCGTCCGGGGGACGGCGGCCTTGAGCATCTCGCCATCATCGTCGGCGCGCCCAAGGCCGAGACGCCGGTTCTGGTCCGTCTGCATTCGGAATGCTTTACCGGGGATCTTCTGGGATCGCTCCGGTGCGATTGCGGCAATCAGTTGCGGGGGGCCATTACCGCCATGGCCGAGGCCGGTTGAAATGCTGCGTCAGCTTGGCTTTTTGCAGGTGCGGCTCATGACCAACAACCCGCGCAAAGTGGAAGCCTTGGCACGGCACGGCATCACGGTGGTGGAGCGCATTCCCCATGTTTTTCCGGCCAATCGCCACAATCTGCCCTATCTTCGCACCAAGGCGACCAAGGGTGGGCATTTGTTTTGACGCGCGGGCAAACGGTGTTCGTATGCGACGCAGTAAAGCTACGAACGCGCGTTCGCGTCTTGATTCCGATCCAGCGCCGTTTCGTAGGCCTCTTGCAACATGCCCTTTTCACGGGTACAAATCCCGGATTTCACCACGACGGCAGGATTGCCGACACAGATGGAATGCGGTGGAACATCCTTTGTCACGACCGATCCGGCGCCAATGATGCACTCATCCCCGATGGTCACTCCCGGCAGAATGATGGAATGCGCTCCGATCAGGCACTTGTTCCCGATGCGGGTATGGGCATGCACGATACGTGACAGATCGTGAGCCAGAATCACCACGCCAAAAGTCACCGTCGTCCCCGCACCGATATGGACGCCGCGCGGATTGGTCCGATCCAGATTGGCTTTAAGGGAAATCACGCAGGTCGGATGCAGATCCATGCCCCAGAACGTGCACAGATACCACCGCCGCACACGGATCAGAATGGTGCGCCCCGCCAAGGCGGCACGACGAATCCAGCTTCTTTTATGGGGACGATGGCGGTTCTTGTCGGCGATGCTTTCGGTCATTTTTATTCCTGAAATAGTGTGTTCTTTCATTTTCCCTTGAACAGCGGGGCACGTTTTTCCCGGAAAGCGGCCAGGCCTTCGCGGTAATCTTCGGTGTCGAAGAAGCGATGGCCTTCCTCCAGGTCGGCATCGGTCACGGGCGTTGGGTCCAGAAGCCGACGGACGAAACGTCGGTGCCAGCGATGCACCAGCGGCGCACCCGCGGCGATGCGTTGTGCCGTGGCAAAAGCTTCCGTGCCCACCGCGTCATCGGCCACGACCCGGTGCACAAGCCCCAGGGCGAACGCCTTCTCGGCGCCGAAGATCCGAGCTTCCAAAAGAATTTCCAGCATGGGGGCCGGACCGGTCAGGCGCATGATGGTTTCGATCTCGGGGATGGGCATCGGCAGTCCTAGCCGGCTGACCGGCACGCCAAATCGGCTGCCCTGCCCGCACAAACGAAGATCGGCCACCGCCGCCAAAGCCAGACCGCCCCCAAGACAGGCCCCCTCGATCGCCGCCACCACCGGGTAGGGGTGATCGCGCACCGCGGCAAGGGCACGGCGCATGATACGGTCGTATGTTCTGGCCGTGGCGGGGTCTCCCCGTTCGGTTTCGAACGTGTCGATGTCGGCCCCCGCGGCGAACGCCTTGCCCCCGGTCCCGCGCAGAATCAGGCAGCGCAGGGATGAATCCTGCCCTAGGGCCGCGCACACGTCCCCCAGGGTTTGCCACATGGATCGGTCAAGGGCATTGCGCCGTTCGGGTCTGTTCAGGAACACGGTCGCAATCGGGCCGTCGCGTGCAACCACGATGGCATCCGTCGTGTCTGTATTTCCGTTCTCGGGCATCCGGTTGGTCCGCTGTTTCACGGGGATGACGATTTTTCTGAAGGGGCCGGGCGCTGCTTCTGGATGCCGGGGAACACCGCGTTGAAATCCCGGAACAGGGCCTTGTATTCCTGTGGCCGGCGATAGGTTTTTTTCTGATAGCCCGCCGGCACCGTTTCGATCTCCTCCACCTCGTTCCAGCCCCCGGGCAGTGGCAGGGCATAATAGGGCCAAGCCTCCGGCACCCCACGCGCCAGCAGAACGTTGATCGAGCGCCCCAGGCGTCGCGCCACCGTGACCCGGTGCATCCCGTCATTGATCAGCCACAGCCGCCGCCCGTCGGCTTCGTGCGATTCCTCAATCACCGGCGGGGCGAGCGAAATGGGACCTTCTTCGTTTTGGTCAAGCCAGAACAGGATGACCCCCTCCAGGGCAAAGATATCGATTCCTTTTTCCTCGAACAGGCCCACCAGCGCCAGAACACTTTCAAGATCGGCTTTCAGCACGTAGCGCTGGGCCGGTGCAAGGGAGTGGGGCGCAACCGCCCGCTCCAGGCTCAACGCCGCATCGGCGTAAACCAGCGGTTCCCCCAGTCCTTTAAGCCGGACCCGGCGCAACCGGGCGAGGGTCTCCGCCGTGGACAGACATTCCCACCGTGTTAGTTTCATGGGGGGTCTCTTTCTCGAAACACGTGACCGCCGCTACGTCCAGTGCCGCTAACGTTGGCACCACCCGCCACGGCGCTGGAAGAGATCCGCGCTGGATCTTTTCAAGCCAAACCCGTTCGGCCTCCGGCCTGTGCAAAAGCCACACTGTCGCAAAGCCCAACGTCATTGCCGGCTGCATGTCGGCCTCATAGGAGTCTCCTACCATGACACACGCCTGCGGCGCAAGGCCGGCCCCGTCCGCCGCCTGCTGGAACAGGCGCCCATCCGGCTTGGCAAGACCTAGGCGGAACGAAAAAAACTGCAACGCCGTTTCGGCCAGCGTGCCATACAGGCGCCTGAACGCCGCGGCATAGGGCGGCCAGATGTTCGAGATGAAGCCATACCGAATCCCCGCAGCCTGTAGGGCTGTCAGCAGTTCTCGTCCTCCCGGCACCGCACGCGGCGCATCGGTTTGGGAGCGCCATACGTCCCGTGCCAAGTCCCGCGCTGTGCCCTCTGGAAGGGAATATGTTTCCTTCAGCAGGGCCTTCAAGGCCGTGGGTGTGTCTATGGAGGCCGTCAACAGATGCCGATCAAGCCTTTGCCGTTGTTCCTCGTTCAGCCCCAGCGCCGCCGTGATCTGTCGGGCCGGGGTCAGGGAAGGGCCGGTGATCAAGGTGGCGCCGATGTCAAAAAAAACGGTTGGGGTGGACATGATTTTGGCGAAAGCTCAAGGAGTATGGCCGCGTCGTGTGCGGATCGTGCACCGGCTGTAGATAGGCCGGTTCGAATTCGGCCACCTCGGTCAGGCGTTCCACGTCGCCGATGATGATGCGACGGTCCTTCAGATGAATCAAGCCATCCGTCCGCAACTGTCGCAGGGTACGATTGACGTGAACACCGGAAAGCCCCAGCGCATCGGCCAGAACCTCCTGCGTCAACGGGAGATCATAGGACGCGCGGTCGGCATGGCCAACGGCTTGCAAGCGCAACAGAAGTTCTAGTAAAAGATGCGCCAGACGTTCATAGGCCGTGCGTCGTCCGATTCGCACCACCTGTTCGGCCAACATCGATTCTTCTTGCCGGAAAACACTTTCCAGCGCCCACGCCAGCTTTGGAAAATCCCGCGCGATTTCGGCTAGGTGCTGCGCTTTAAGGGTGCACAGGCGCACATCCGTCAACGCCTGCACCGGACAGGTGGCACGGGTGAACAGGCTTGCGGTCGAACCGATGGTATCTCCCAGCAGAATGAAGGTCAAGATCTGGCATCGGCCATGGGCCAAAAGCTTGTAGCGGAAGGCCCACCCGTCGCTGACGATCAAAACCGCCGGCATTTCATCGCCATCGGTCAGGATATCGGTATTGACCGTGACAAGACGGCGTTGGGTGTGCAGGGTTTCCAGGAAAACGCTTTCCTTGTGGCCAAGCGGTAGAACCCGCAAAAACCGTGTCCATGTTCCATCGGCTCCTTGAAAGGGATACGAGTCACGCGCTGGCCCCGGAAAGGATGGTGTTTCTGGGAAGAAATGGAAGACGTCAGGAAAAACGTTGCCGGGCGACACTCTCTCTATATTCTCTTTCTTCTCAACCATTCCTGATGACAAAGATGGGGCATCCCATGCGTTCAGGCAATCCTGCCTGTCGTCTTGCGCCTGTATCGACGGGATCCACTCTCCCTGCTGCTCGTTCTGGTCCATCCATCCCTTATGGTCTTATGGCAGGCTCGTTCAGCCAATACCTTCGGGCTAACCGAATAATTTGTCGATGTCATCCTGGGAAAAGATCGGCGTGTCGGACGCCGGTGGCGCTGGTTGCGGGTGGTGGCGTGGGGGGGGGCGGAGGGAGCGGCGGCAGGGCCGGGTTTGGCGTTCGTCTGTTCACCGCCCTTCATCTGTTGACCGCCCGTCAGAAGAGCATCGATGTCCAACTGACTGACCCCTTTGCCCTTGAGTTGCGGCCCGTTCAAGTATTTATCGTACTCGCCCTTTTTTTCCTCATGAACATCGACCGTGGCCAGTTGGGGAGCGCCCCAGATGGCGATCAGGGCGTTGACCCGTTCCTCGACATACTTGATGAGCCTGACGACCTTGGTCACCCGTTGACCGGTAATGTCCTGGAACGCGCACGCTTCGAACACGCTTTGAATCTTCTCATCGATCCGGTCCAAGGTTTCATTGGCCTTGGCATCGGTCACGGCCGGCCTGACCTCCACCAGCAGCGCGTTGATCTGTTCAACGCTTTCCATGATGATATTGGTGGCTTCTTCGGTCGCCTCGACAATGGCGTCGAGTTCATCGGCCATTCGAACGAATTTGTCGCCGCCCGCATCCCCGGGCTTGCGAATGGCCGCAATTTCCGTGCGAATGCGCTGGATATGGCTGAACAATCCGACCAATTCCTTGCGGAGAGCAACAGAGTCATCCATTCCATTCACTCGATTCTGGATAGAAAAACAGGCCTGGATACGAAAGCAGGCGGGAAACGGACGCCAGAATAGGACTCATCCCATGGCTGCCGCAACCCTTGATCTTGGGATCCTCAGGGCAGGCGGATATTCTTTGTCATGGTCATGCCATCGAATCCAGCCGGCCGTTGATTCGACCGTTAAAGCCCCACACCACCCGGCCCCCGGCATAGGCCACCAGAGTCACCGTGCGGCTTTGCCCCGGTTCAAAGCGCGCCGTCGTTCCGGCGGGAATGTCGAGGCGATACCCCCGCGCCCAGTCGCGGTCGAAGGCAAGGGTGGCATTGACCTCGAAAAAATGGTAATGGCTGCCCACCTGAACCGGATGGTCCCCGGTATTGACAACCGCAAGCGTCACCGTGGCCCGGCCTTCGTTCAAGATGATGGCACCGGGGGCGGGCATGACTTCTCCTGGAATCATAAGGAACCTTCCTTGGATCAGCGAATCGGGGTTGGGACGGTCACCAGCTTCGTGCCGTCGGGAAAGGTGGCCTCCACCGCGATCTCGCGGATCATTTCGGGGATGCCTTCCATCACCTGGGCGCGGGTCAGGGCCATGGCGCCCGCGCAGGTCACCTCGGCCAGCGTGCGGCCATCGCGCGCGCCCTCGACCACAACGTCCGTGATCAGCGCCACCGCCTCGGGATAATTGAGCCGCACGCCCCGTTCCAGCCGGCGCCGCGCCACCAGGGCCGCCATGGCAACCAGAAGCGTGTCCGTTTCCCTGGGAGACAAATTCATGGATCTTCTCCTTCGCCGTCAGCGTTCCATCGCTTCGCGGCACCATACCCGCCGCCGCCGGGCGTTTCGATTTCGATCACATCGTCTGGACCAAGGTCAAGGCAAACGGTGCCCGGCAGGTCTTCCCGACGGCCATCGGCGCGATCAACCCGATTGCGGCCAGGCATGCCCGCCCCTCCCCCGGCAAGCCCGAACGGAGCCACCCGCCGCCGGTTCGACAGGATGGCCGCCGTCATGGGTTCCAGAAAGCGAATCCGACGCATCACGCCATCGCCCCCACGGTGGCGCCCCGTGCCGCCGCTTCCCCGGCGCAGGCGGAACGCTTCCACCCGCACCGGGTGGCGGGACTCCAGCACCTCGACATCGGTCAGCCGCGAGTTGGTCATGTGGGTCTGGACCGCATCGGCGCCGTCGAAATCCGCGCCGGCCCCCGCGCCTCCGCACACCGTCTCGTAATATTGATGCCGGGCGTTGCCGAAGGTCAGGTTGTTCATGGTGCCTTGCGCCGCGGCCAGCACCCCCAAGGCGCCGTACAGACAATCAACCACCGCCTGGCTGGTTTCCACATTGCCGGCGACCACCGCCGCCGGGCGGCCGCGGGTCCAGCAATGAGCCGGGGGGAATGACAATCGTGACCGGGGCCAGGCAGCCCTCGTTCAGGGGAATGGGGTCCTCCACCAGGGTGCGGAACACATACAATACGGCCGCCCGGGTGATGGCGCGCGGCGCATTGGTATTTCCCGAAGATTGCGGGGCGGTGCCGGTGAAATCCATCACCGCCCGCCGCGCCGTCCGATCGATGCGCAGCGCCACCCGGATCACGGCGCCGTCGTCCATCTCCACCGCAAAGGTGCCATCGTGCAGCCGGTCGATCACCCGTCGCACCGACTCGGCGGCGTTGGCCTGGATGTGTCCCATGAACGCGCGCACCACCGCAAGACCATAGGTGGCGACAAGGCACTTCAATTCGGCGACGCCGGTTTCGTTGGCGGCGCTCTGGGCCTTCAGGTTGGCAAGATTGCGGGCCGGAACGCGGGCCGGCCACGGGCCGCCGCGCAGCAGCGCCCGCAGGACCTCCTCGTCGCACCGTCCCGCCCGCACCAGCCGGAAATCGTCGATCAGAATGCCTTCCTCCAGAATGGTGCGGCTGCCGGGGGGCATGGAGCCGGGGGTGAGGCCGCCGCCGTTGTAGGGGGCGTTGGAGCAATACACATCCCCCGGAAGCATGTCCTGCCGGTGGGCGCGCAGAATCGCCCGCACACTGTCGCTCATGGATCCAAGATGCACCGGGATATGGGGGGCGTTGGCGACAAGGTTTCCCGCCGCATCGAACACGGCGCAGGGGTAATCGAGCCGTTCCTTGATGTTGACGGAATGGGCGGTGTTCTGGAGCACGGCCCCCATCTGCTCGGCCACCGACATGAACAGGCTGTTGAAGATCTCGAGCCGGGCCGGGTCGACGGTCCCGTCCCCCGGGGAGGAGGAGAAAGATCGTGGCCCGATCCGGGTCAGGATCAGGGCGCCCTGTCCGTTCACGACCGTCTGCCAGCCGGGTTCCAGAACGGTGGTGGCATGGGCCTCCGCGATCAGGGCCGGACCGTTCAGCCGGGCGCCGACCGGAAGGCACCCACGCGCGTGGACCGGCGTTGGCGTAAAAATTCCCTCCACCGCCATGGCAACCGTCGCGACGGGGGGCGGAACCGTGACACGACCGACACAGACGGTTTCCGAGGCCGGGGATGGCGGGTCAAAAGCCGGGGATGGCGGGTCAAAAGAAGGTGTTCCTATGATGGTGTCGTCTTCGGACGAAGATGCGCAAAGGCTTCCTCGCACAGGGAGAACACCTCTGCCGTCTTCCGCCTGAGACGCTCTTGCTCGGAGGGTGTCAGCATCTCGGAAGGTGAGACTATATTTGGCCTCGTCGGCGGTGAGACTGGCGGGTTCGATTCCAAAAAGCTCCTGTTTCTCGATGGCCTCGACGCAAACCCGCTCCACCATAAGCGGCTGGTCGGTGACAAAGCCGAAACGGCGACGATGGGCGGTGGTGAAGGCGTCGCCGATGGCCGCCACCGGGCCAAAGGGCACCTCCAGGGCGGAGTCGGAACCGGCGTACTTCACGTGACAGCGGCAGCGGGTGGTCATGGTGTGCGCAGGCACGCCCTGGGCGATCAGATCGGCCCGTGTCAGGGTCGTCAGGTCGGCCACGACGGGATTGAGGACTCCCTCCGCCAGGGGTTCCTCCAGGCTCCGTTCGCGCAATGTGCGCATCTCGGCCAGCCCCATGCCATAGGCCGACAGCACCCCGGCGAGCGGATGCAAAAACACGGTGCCAATCCCCAGGCGATCGGCCAGCCGGCAGGCATGCTGGCCGCCGGCCCCGCCGAAACAGCACAAAACCGCCGTCGTGATGTCGTGGCCGCGCTCGACCGAAATGCGGCGGATGGCGCGCGCCATGGTGTCGATGGCGATGGCCAGGAACCCTTCCGCCACCGCCTCCGGCGTTTGCCCCAGCCGGGCCGCCAGATGACCGAACGCCTTTTCCACGGCGGTTTTGTCGAGAGGCGCATCGGCGTTCGGGCCGAACACGGCGGGAAAGAACCCGGGCTGGAGGCGTCCCAGCAGCACGTTGGCATCGGTCACGGTCAAGGGACCGCCCCTATGATAGCTCATGGGTCCCGGATCGGCCCCCGCCGACTCCGGTCCCACCCGAAAGCGCAGGGCATCGGGGTGAAGAAGGGAGCCGCCCCCCGCCGCCACGGTGTGGATGTGCAGCATCGGCACCCGCAGCCGCACCCCCCCCACCACGGTTTCGGAGACCCGTTCATAGGCATCCTTGTCCGTGCCCTGAAAGTGCCAGACATCGGTGGAGGTTCCCCCCATGTCAAAGCCGACGATGTGGGTGAAGCCGGCCCGCAACGCCGTGCGCACCCCCCCGACCACGCCGCCCGCGGGTCCGGACAGGATGGCATCCTTGCCCTGGAAGGCGTGCGCCGCCACCAGACCGCCGTTCGACTGCATGAATAACAGCCGAACTCCGGCCAGGGCTTCCGTCAGATGCGCCACATGGTGCCGCAAAACGGGCGACAGACAGGCATCGGCCACGGTGGTGTCCCCCCCGGGGGACGAGTTTGATCAGGGGACTGACCTGATGGCTCGCCGAGACTTGCGTGAACCCCGCCTCCCGCGCCAAGGCCGCCACGCGGACCTCGTGGGCGGGAAAGCGATAGCCATGGACGAACACGATCGCAACGCTCTGCACGCCTTCGGCATGGGCACGGGCCAGGGCGGCGCGCACCACGGTTTCCTCAAGGGGGTGAAGGGTTTCGCCGCTGGCGGAAAGGCGTTCGGGCACCTCCACCACCTGCTCATAGAGCATCGCCGGCAAAACGATTCGGCGGGCGAACAGGTCGGGCCTCTGCTGGGTACCGATGCGCAACGCATCGGCAAACCCCTTCGTGATCAGCAACAGCGTCCGCTCTCCTTTGCGTTCGAGGAGCGCGTTGGTGGCAACCGTTGTTCCCATCCGCACCGTTTCCACCACGCCAGGGGGCAAAGGGTCCCCCGGCGTTACGCCCAGAATCCGGCAAATACCGGCGAGGGCCGCGTCGGGATAATGGGTCGGATCGTCCAACAGCAGTTTGGTGGTGTGAATCCTCCCGTCGGGGGCGCGGGCCACCACATCGGTGAACGTTCCGCCGCGATCGATCCAGAAATGCCAGGGCATGGGGGCTTCCAACGCCGTCAGGCCCTGACCTTCACCGGGTCACGGAAGGTGAAGATTTGCCGCAGGTTGCGCAACCGTTCGATTTGAATTGTGGACAGCTGGGTGTTGGCGGCCAGAATCAGGCGTCCGTTGGCTAGGCGAATGTCGGAAAGAACGGTTTGTCCGGCCCGCAACCGGGACACCGGCACCTCGATCACGGAGGGCGGCACATCGGCCATCACCTTCAGGCAACTGGTGACTTTTGCCAGCAGTTTCGGGTCATACACCTCCTTGCGTTTGTCCAGAGCGGCGAAAACAGCGGACGAAAGGGATCTGTCTCCGGCGGCCAGGGCCAGGTCTTTAAGGATTTTCAGCAGGCGGGCGTCCATCGGAATCTCATCTCCCACCGGGCCATCGGACGGAAAGCCGCTGCCATCGTACCCGCGGTCTTGCAGATACACGATCTTGGCCACGGCGCTCAGGCGGGGGATGTTGGCGATCAGGTTGCGTCCGGTTTCCGGGGCGCGTTCAAAAATTTCCGTTTCTTCCTCCGTCAGGATCTCGCCGTTGTTCTTGCGGGCAATCAGTTCAGGGGGAATGGCCACCTGCTCGATGGGAATCAGCATGGCGGCGATTTCAAGCTGCCAGCGGCGGGGCATGTTGAATTCTTCCGTCAGCCGCCGCACCCACTCCCGCAACCGGCACGCCTGGACATAGGCGACGGGGTCGTTGAGCGAGACCACTTCTGTCAGCACCTTGACGCTGCCGGCCAGCGTTTTTTCCAACAGATCCCGTTCGGCGGTGATCAGACGGTATTGCTCAAGCCCGGCATTCAATCCTTCCGCCAGGGAGTCGGCGGGGCAGGGCTTGGTATAAAAGCGGAAGATGTGCCCTTCGTTGATGGCGGCGGTGGCCGTTTGCTGATCGGCGTTGCCGGTCAGCATCATGCGCACGGTTTCGGGCGCGCGCTCCTTGATCCGTTTCAAGACCTCGATGCCATCCATGCCCGGCATGCGCATGTCGCACAGCACGACCGCGAAAGGCTCGTTCGTTTCCATGGCGGTCTGGACCGTGGTCAGCGCCTCCTCGCCGCCTTGTGCCGTGGCGAGATCGAAGCGCCGACGCAAATGGCGCTGCAAGGCCGACAACAGATTCGGATCATCATCGACCAGAAGAATCCTTTCAGACATCGTATCCCTCACCGGCAGGCTGTTTTTCCGTCATTTTCCGCAAGGGCGCGCCATTCGTCCACTTTGTGCGCGATGCCGCATTCACGCAAGTAATTGTCATCCATGAGATCCGGGGGGTGACACTGCGGCGGCAAAAGTGGAAAGCGCGGTCCCATCGCCCGGGCGATATGCACCGCCGTCAGTGGGGCGAACGCGCGGCTTGGGCTGTGCGAGGGCGTGCAGGCATACGCCACCGCCTCCACCAGATGCGACTCGAAGCCCCACAGGCTCAGAAGATACGCCCCGACGTGGCCGTGACTGGCCCCGAGAACGGCCGTTTCGGCCACGGAAAGCGGTGTTGTTTCGTTCACCCGCTTCAGGACCGCGCCATAGCCCGCGCCATGTTGCTCCAGCAGGGCAAGGCAGCCGACGCAAGACAGCATCCCGGCGCAATAGGCCATTTTGGTCATTTACGCCTTTTCGGCATTGGTGATGGTCTGGGCCAGATCGGCGATGGCAAGGCTGTACTTGTTCAAGGATTCGATGAGTGGCGCGGTGCGGGTGTTGCCGTGGAATTGGCGGAAGATCCCAACCTGCAAGACCAAAGACTGCACCGTTTCGATGCCAAGAAGCTGCACGGCCTGCAACGGCGTTGCCACCCGGGTGGACAGGGCGAAATACGCCGAATTGGTCAGCTTTAAAATCTCCGCCGTCATGGCCACGTCCCGGCTGATGACGGCGGCGATCGATGCCGCCGAGGAACGGGGGGAGCGGATTTCTTTTTCCAGTGCCAGAAAGGTTTCCGGTGCGTTCGGCAATGTTGACAATCCAGACACCGCCCGCCGCAAATGGGGCGCCGACAACAGATTGCGCACGGCCAAAGGACGAGCGATCACTTCCATGAGCTGTTGCGGCGTGCAGGGTTTGGCCAGATACACATGCGCGGGGCCAACGGTGCGCATCACGCTGGTCTGGTCGGCGTATCCGGATAAGATCACGCGAATCGTGTCCGGATACCGTTTCTGCACCAGGGTCAACAGTGCCGCCCCGTCCAGCCGGGCATCCGCATGTCGGAAACGACGACATCAAAGGACTGCTCCTCCAGCATGGCCAGGGCTTTTTCCCCGCCATCGCAGAAAACCATGTCCAAGCGTTCGGTCATGCTGCGCAACAAACGGCGCAGCCCACTCAAAACGTTTCCCTCATCCTCCCGTCTAGTATGTTCTCTTTCTAGTTTATATAACGGTGTTATATCTCTAGATATATACTCTCATAGGATCATGATTAACAGTACCCATACCTATCTTAAATATATTTTCATCCTATGGGGGTATTTTTATCCGCATCGATACCAGAGGCCCGGCAGATCCAATGTGACCGATTTTTCTGCTGCCGCGCTGTGGGCGCCGACGGGTGTCAGGCTTGACATCAGCCGTTATGGTGTGTATCTATTTACACATTTAAGGATTATGCCATGGAAAAGAATAGTCGCAAAATCATTTGACGTCTTGAGAAAGAAGGATTTAACCAAACCGGCACTTTCGGCGGTTCCCATCACAAGTTCCGCAAGGACGGGAAGACCGTGATCGTTCCCCACCCGGAAAAGGATTTACCGCTTGGCACGGTTCAGAATATTTGCCGGCAGGCAGGGTTGTCTTGGAAAGAATGAACAGGAACAATAATAGAGAAACTAACAGGAACAAGAATAGGAAAATGAACAGGAACAAGAATGGGGAAATGAAGAAATGAAGGTTTATTATGCCATCGTGCACAAGGAACCAGAAAGCGCATTCGGTGTGTCTTTCCCCGATCTCCCCTCTGTTTTCTCCGCCGCGGACAAAGCGGAAGATATTCTGACCCATGCGGCCCAGGCCCT
Source organism: Rhodospirillaceae bacterium (assembly GCA_009773045.1). Lineage (GTDB taxonomy): Bacteria > Pseudomonadota > Alphaproteobacteria > Rhodospirillales > Rhodospirillaceae > WOUV01. Next base: position 14,475 of record WOUV01000096.1, read on the forward strand.
GCGTCTGTGGGCCGAAGACACCCCCTTGCCGGCGCCATCGCCTTTGCAGGCTCTCCTGGATCGCGCGGATGTGCACTCCGCCCTTGCCGAGGGCGCCTTCATCGTGCGTATCCCGCTGATTGAGGATGACACACGGGTGGTGCGGATCAACGCCACTTTTGAAACCGGTCTGTTGCGCGCCATCGACGAAACCGCGGCCCAGCATGGCCTCAGCCGGTCCGCCTTTCTCGCCAGTTGTGCGCGCAAGGAGATCGAGGCGGGCTTCTGAAAAACGACGATTTCAAAAGGTGACGCTGTATTTTCCCGTTGCGTCGGGTCTTGAGATCCGGTCATGGTGCGCATTTCCAAAAGGGGGCAGCGCCATGACCGAAGGACCGCGTATCTATAACCTTTTTCCGCTGCTGGCAGGATCGGTGCGACAATGGGAGAGTCATCTTCCGCGCATCGCCGGCATGGGATTTAACTGGGTCTATGTGAATCCGTTCCATTATCCCGGATTTTCGGGAAGCCTTTATGCCGTCAAGGATTATTACCGTCTGCACGACAGGATGTGGGATGGGGAACACAGCCTGGAAGCATCGATCGGTGATTTCTGCCGCTGCGCCGCCGGACTGGGGGTGTCGGTGATCATGGATCTGGTCATCAACCACACGTCAAAGGATTCCATACTGGCCGAACAGCATCCGGGGTGGTTCCGGCACGAGGCCGATGGTTCCCTGCATTCGCCGCGCGCCATCGATCCGGCGGATGCCCGCAAGGTCACCGTGTGGGGCGATCTTGCGGAACTCGACTATGAAAAGCCGGCGAACCAGGCCGCCCTGATCAGCTATTTCGGCACCCTGATCGGCCATTTCATCGACTGCGGCGTTCAAGGGTTCCGGTGCGATGCCGCTTATCAGATCCCGGCCGATGCCTGGAACAAGCTGATCCGCTTTGCCCGTTTCAAACGCAAAAGCACGATCTTTCTGGCCGAGACTTTGGGCTGCCGTCTGGAACAGGTGCAGGCGTTGCGTCAGGCCGGATTCGACTATCTGTTCAACAGCGCCAAGTGGTGGGATTTCAGGAAACCCTGGCTTTTAGAGCAATACGAATCGTTTCGCCACGTCGCGCCCTCCATCGCCTTCCCGGAAAGCCACGACACCCCCCGGCTGGCGGCGGAGATCGGGGAGAGCGATCCCTTCATCATCGAACGGGCCTATCGTTTACATTACCTGCGGACGGCGACGTTCTCGACGGGCGTGATGATGCCGATCGGCTATGAATTCGGCTTTGGTCGCAGGCTCCATGTCGTCACCACCCGGCAAGAGGATTGGGAGGCCCCCCGGTTCGACCTGTCGGCCTGGATCGGTGCCGTCAACCAGATGAAGGCCGCGGCCCCGGCCTTGAATGTCGAGGGACCGCAGTATCACGTTCCAGCCACGGACCCGGCCATCGTGTGTCTTGTGCGGCGGGTTCATGGGCAGCACTCGTGGGCGGTGACGTACATGAATACCGACCTTTGGCAGCCCCACGAAACCCGGGTGGAGGGAATCGAGGCCGACATGAACGCCGACATGAATGATGGTCGCGAGGTGACCCCCGATCACGCGCCGACCCCTTTACGGATCGGTGATGTTTTGAGGCTGGAGGCCGGCGAGGCCCGCGTCTTCGTGACCCCGTGATGCCAGGGAATCGTCAGGGTGCGGGGGAGGGCGTGTCCTCCTCCGTGTTTTGTTTGTTTGTTTTCATCGTGCAACGAGGAGCCTCATGAGCAAGGACGAGGGGAAGGCTGTCACGGTTCGCGGGCCAGCCGCGGTGAAAAATCTGATCGCCACGGTCAACAGTCGCCCCATCATGGTGAGCACCGTGCATCCCGAACTGGACGGCGGACGTTTCGCCATCAAACGGGAGGTCGGCGATCCCTTCGTGGTTCAGGCCACTGTGTTCAAGGATGGCTACGACATACTCGCGGTCAGGCTGTTGTGGAAGCGCGCGGGCGAAACAGACTGGCGCGCAACGCCCATGGCCGTCATCAACCCTGGTCTTGATCTGTACGAGGGGCGGTTTCTGCCGGAAGACAATGCCTATTACACGTATACCGTTATGGCATGGGTGGAGGTGTGGGAAAGCTGGCGGGAGGAAATCAGGAAGAAACACGATGCCGGCCAGGATGTCAGCCTAACGCCTTGCCGAGGTCTTGAAACAGTTTGATGCGGCCGATCCTGACGGACGGTATCCTCTGCTTTTGTCCGAGGAGGTGAAAAGCCTGATGGAGCGCTGGACGGAGCGCGCCAGTGTCTGCCGTTACGACCAGGAACTGGAACTGTTCGTCGATCGCATCGGCGCCCGTTACGCGGCGTGGTATGAGATGTTTCACCGTTCCCAGGGGACCGAACCCGGCAAGGGATCAACCTTGCGCGAATGTGAGCGCCGTTTGCCCGAAATCCGTGACCTTGGGTTTGATGTCATCTATTTCGTCCCCGTTCATCCCATCGGCCGCATGCACCGTAAAGGCCCCAACAACGCCCTGACGTCCGGCCCCGGCGATCCGGGCAGCCCTTATGCCATCGGTGCGGTGGAAGGGGGGCATACGGCCATCAATCCCGAACTCGGGACACTTGAGGATTTTCGTCATTTCGTCCACGCCGCCGCCGCCCATGGCATGGAAGTCGCGCTTGATTTCGCCATCCAGTGCGCACCTGACCATCCCTGGATTCGGGAACATCCGGAATGGTTCAAGTTTCGCCCCGATGGTACGATCAAGTATGCCGAAAATCCGCCCAAGAAGTACCAGGACATCGTCAATGTCGATTTCTACAACCCTGATGCGCAGGGCTTGTGGCAGGCTCTGCTGGATGTGGTGCTGTTCTGGGTGGCCCAAGGGGTGCACATCTTTCGCGTCGATAACCCTCACACCAAGCCGTTGCCGTTCTGGGAATGGATGATCCGGGAAGTCCGCCGCCAGCATCCGCAGGTGATTTTTCTTGCGGAGGCCTTTACACGTCCGCCCATGATGAAAATGCTGGCCAAGGTCGGCTTTTCGCAGTCCTACACCTATTTCACTTGGCGCAATTTCAAGTGGGAGCTGACCGAATACCTGATCGAGTTGACTCAGACCGAAGTGGCCGAATACATGCGGCCCAACTTTTTCCCCAACACGCCGGACATTCTGCCGGAATTTCTGCAAAAAGGGGGACGCCCCGCCTTCATGATCCGTTTTGTTCTCGCGGCCACGCTGTCATCGGTTTATGGCATCTACAATGGATTCGAACTGTGCGAGAACACAGCCGTGCCGGGGAAAGAGGAATACCTGAACTCTGAAAAATATGACTACAAAGTATGGGACTGGGACCGACCCGGCAACATCAAGGATCTGATCGCGACGGTCAATCGTGCCCGCCGGGAGAATCCGGCCTTGCAGGAGCTGACCACCCTGCGTTTCCACCCCGCCCACGACGAGAACATTCTATTCTACAGCAAAATGACCGCCACCCGCGCCAATATGATTTTTATCGCGGTCACCCTTGACCCCTTCGATGCGCATGAATGCGTCATCGAGATGCCGCTTGCCGACATGGGGCTTGGGGAACACGATAATTATGCCGTCGAGGAACTGATTTCGGGGGCCAAACACCTGTGGAGCGGGGCGCATCACCGCATCCGTTTGGACCCCCACACCACCCCGGCCATGATCTTGCGTGTCATTCCCTGGCACCACGTCGATTTCCAAAGTCCAAGCTGGTAGCGCCCCTATATGATAAATATCATGGGGGTTATCACCCTTAAGATTGAATGCATTGATCGGTTGATGTTGGTAAGATAGTTGACGGTATACATACTATACTATGTATGTATGTATGTATGTATGTACGGCTTTGTATACAATAGGGTGGTATCATATCATTCTAGGATATCTTTGGAAGGACTACAGTCGGTGGCGGCGGTTTTTTGGGCGGAATGCTTGCTGGCATGTACGTGGGTGCAAAAGCCGGAACAGCGCTGGGAATGGTAACAGTCGGTCCTACTCCGCCAATGGTGTTTTTTGTGCTCATTGGTGTGTTAGGAGGGGTAATCATCGGTGGGATAGGAGGACTGGTGGCGTCTCAGCATGCGTACAATGCGGTAGGGTCATCAGTGGAATCATTGCATCAGGGCACCGATGATAAGACAGAGCATGCTCTAAAGCAGACTAAGGTTTGTGACAAGGAAGGTGTTGATGACGAAGCAAGTCCATCAGACCATAGGATGGAGGCTTCTCTCATTCTGCAAATTCCGCACGTGGACGAGGTGTTCCCTCCCCACGATGCTTCCCTCCTTGCGATGCACTGAAAAAAGTGTTTGACCAAGAAAGCACGAGGAAAGGCATGCCCTTCCTCGTGCTTTCCTCATAGGTACTTTCATCTGCCGTTTTCATAGGCCAAACAACAGAAAAGAAACAAGGAACAAAAAACACCCCACTCCGGCACCGACAATGGTCCCGTTCAAACGGATGTATTGCAGATCGCGACCAACTTCGATCTCGATTCTTCTGGCGACCGTGGGACCATCCCAGCGTTGCACCACCTCGACGATGAAGGCCCCAACCTCGGCCCTCGAGGAGGGAAGAATGGCGCAGGCCAGGGACTCGATACGATGGTTCAGGCGCGTCCGCAAGGATTCGTCTTCCCGCAACGCTTGGGCCAGGGCGAGAAGGCCGCGGGTCAGCATCTCTTTCAGTTTCGAATCCGTCGCAACAGCATCGTCGGCCACACGATGCCGCGCCTCGTCCCACAAGGCGGCCCAATAGGCGCGCAGGGCCGGACTGCCCAGCACCCGAGCTTTCAGGTGCGCGATCTTTTCGTGCCAGGCCGGGGTGTGCGGCACCTCGTGGAGCCAGCGGACAAGGGCCGTGTTCAGGCGTTGCCGTACCTCTTGTTGCGGGTCTTTCAAGCGGGCCAGCAGCTCGTACAGGGCCATCAGGATCGCTTCGGCGATATGGCGATCGACGACGGCGGGAATCCACCAGGCGCTTTTGGCGCTGACCTTTTCGTAAATCTGCTGTTCGTGTTCGGCGATCAGGCGCGCGGTCAGGGTGAGGACATGGTCGATCAGGGTATGGTGATGATCGGCCTCCATCATCATCTGCACGGCCTGCCCTATGAGGGGAGAAAGCTGGAATGTTTCACGTTGTCCTTGCAGGGTATTCTCGACGAAGACACGCAACGAAGGATCGGCGATGGTCCGGACAAGATACGGCCCGGCGGACGTCAGGCGGCGGGCGAGTCCCTCGGCGTGCCCCGGCTCGTCCAGCCATTGGCCCAAGCGTCGGGCCGGATCAAGGGCGCGCAGCTTGCGGCTGATTTCCTCAGGCTCAAGGAAATGGCGTTCGATGAAGGCCCCCAGTCCAGCGCCGATGCGGTCCTTGTTGCGGGGAATGAGGGCGGTGTGGGGAACCGGCAGGCCGAAGGGATGGCGGAACAAGGCCGTGATGGCAAACCAGTCGGCCAGTCCGCCAATCATGGCCGCCTCGGCCCCGGCCCGAATCAGCCGGACCCAGAAGCCGGGCGCCTCCACCAGGAATGTTGCGAGAAAAACGGTCCCCGCACCGGCCAAAAGGCTGGTGGCAAGGTGTTGGGATCGTTGCAGAGCGCGGCGCTGGTCTTCTTCGGTCGGGGCGAGATCGGGCGGCATTGGACTTTTGGGAGTGGTCGCTGATGACGGCGAAATGAGGGTTTTCCTCTGGTATCGTTTGACTTAAGATGGGCCGGCCATGCAAAAGGGGGACGGTTCAGAAGAAACGGGTGCGATCATGGTATACGGAAATCTGTCGGATGTGAAATTGGCGATCGTTGATGCCGATCTGAATTTACGCAACATGGTCATGAAAATCCTGCGGGACGCCGGGGCGCAACGCATGGAACATTTCGGAACGGTGACCCAGGCCGTCACGTATCTGCGTGAGACGCCGGTTGATCTCAATCATTTGCGAAATGGAACAAAGCCCGATCGATGGCGCCGGTTTGGCCTATGCCCTGCGTTCAGGCAAGATCAAAGGCAACCAGCGCACGCCTTTGCTGCTGGTTGCCGTCAACAATGATATGGGCCGGATCAAGGAGGCCATCAGTGCCGGGGCCAACAACATTCTGCTGAAACCGTTTTCCGCAACGGATCTGGTCAAGCGGGTCAAGATGACTCTGTATCGTTGACAGGGCAAGCGCGTTGGAACGCATGCGTATTCTGGGTCTGACGGGTTCCATTGCCATGGGCAAAAGCACGGCGGCGGCCATGCTGCGGCGCCTGGGTGTTCCGGTGCACGATGCCGATGCCACCGTGCATGGTCTTCTGGGCGGCGCGGCGCTTTCCGGTGTGCGAGCGGCTTTTCCCGAAGCGGTCGTCGGGGGTATGGTGGATCGGGCCGCCCTGGGCGCCAGGGTGTTTGGTGATCATGCGGCGTTGCGGCGGCTTGAAGGGATTTTGCATCCCCTGGTACGGCGGGCCGAGCAGCGTTTTTTACGGCGGGCGGCGGTGCGGCGCGCGTCGGTTGTCGTGCTCGATGTCCCGCTTTTGTTTGAGACTGGCGGGGAGGGGCGGTGTGATGCCGTCGTTCTTGTGACCGCACCACGGTTTTTGCAAACACAGCGTGTCTTGCGTCGGTCTGGTATGACCTTGGATAAACTGAATGCCATTCGGATTTGCCAAGCTCCTGAGGCCGAAAAGCGGCGGCGGGCCGATTTCGTTGTCCCAACCGGCCTGGGCTGCCGCCTGACCATGCAACGTTTGCGGCGGGTTCTCACTGTTCTTTCCGGACGGCCGGCCCGTCACTGGCCACCGCGTCCATGGCCCGCGGCACGGGGGTATCGTCATGCGTGAGATCGTTCTTGATACCGAAACGACGGGTCTTGACCCGGGGACCGGGCACCGGATCGTGGAAATAGGCTGTGTCGAGCTGGTCCATCACATGCCAACCGGCACGTGCCGTCAGTGGTACATCAATCCGGAACGGGACATGCCGGCGGAGGCCCAGGCCATCCACGGTTTGTCGTCGGCCTTTTTGTCCGGTCAGCCGCTGTTTGCTGATGTCGTGACGGACGTTCTGGCTTTTCTGGGCGATACGCCCCTGGTGATCCACAATGCCGAGTTCGACCTGAAATTCCTCAATGCCGAACTGCGTCGTTGCGCCCGGCCCCCTCTGTCGCCGGGTCGGGTCACCGATACTCTCGTCCTGGCGCGGCGCCTGTTTCCGGGCGCCCCGGCCAATCTGGATGCTCTGTGCCGGCGGTTTGCCATCGACACCTCCGCGCGCACCGTTCACGGCGCTCTGTTGGATTCGCAACTGCTTGCGGAGATCTATGTCGAACTGATCGGTGGTCGGGAGCCTGCGCTGGCCTTAAGTCTTCCCACCCAAACGATGGCCACCGCCGTGCGTATCCATCATCCGCCGCGTCCCCATAAGGTCCCGGACGAAGAACTGGCGGCCCATGAAGCCTTCATCGCCCGGCTTAAAGAACCTCTGTGGAAGCACTAGAAACCGATGAATCGGGTTGGCATCGTTGGGGCCGGCGCATGGGGAACCGCTCTGGCCATGATCCTTCACCGGGCTGGCAGACCGGTCGTTCTGTGGGCGCATGGCGCGGCCACAGCCGCGGCCCTGCGGGCGACGGGGGAAAGCCCGTATCTTCCGGGTGTGCGGCTGCCGCGGACGGATGCGGCCTTGTGTGTGACGACGGACCCGGGGGATATCGCGCAAACCTGCGATGTGATTCTGCTGGTGGCCCCGGCCCAGCATCTTCGCGCCGTGGCGGGCGGCTTTGCGCCCTTCTGGCGTGCCGGCGTGCCGGCGGTCATTTGTGCCAAGGGCCTTGAGAGTCACACTAACGCCTTGATGCACGAGGTGGTTGGTGCTGTCCTGCCGACGGCAAACGTCGCGGTTTTGTCTGGTCCCAGTTTTGCCGCCGAAATCGCCGAGGGATTGCCGGCGGCCCTGACGCTTGCCTGCGCGGATCCCGGGCTGGGGCAAAGGCTGGTCAGGACCCTTGGCACGGCAACGTTTCGGTTGTATCTGTCCGACGACGTGCCGGGCGCCGAAATCGGGGGAGCGGTCAAGAACGTCCTTGCCATCGGCTGCGGCATCGTTGCGGGCCGCGCTTTGGGCGACAATGCCCGGGCGGCGCTGATCACCCGGGGGCTTGCGGAGATCATTCGTCTGGCCGTGGCGGTTGGCGCGCGGGCGGAAACCGTGATGGGGCTGTGCGGTCTGGGGGATTTGATTCTGACGGCGAGCAGCCTGCATTCCCGTAACTTCTCGCTGGGGGTGGCTTTGGGGCAGGGGAAATCCCTTGCCGATATTCTGGCGAACCGGCATTCGGTGGCGGAGGGCGTGCATAGTGCCGCCGCGGTTGTCGGGCGCGCCAGGGCATTGTCGGTCGAGATGCCGCTGTGCCAGGCGGTCCACGCTATCTTGAACCGTGGTGCTCCCATTGACGATGTGATCTGTGGTCTGTTGACCCGTCCGTTTCGGACCGAGATTGGCTGTCTTCTCCCCCGGTAACCATTGCAATACGGCAGAAAAAGGAATCGAGGGGGTGCAGCCTCCCCCCACGCCCCCCTCGATTCCTTTTCCTTCTATATTGCAATGGCAGTGGGGGAGATCACGCCCGTTCGAGGAAGCGGGATTTCGCAAGCATCTGATGAAAGTCACGCAGTGCCTTGTCCCGGACGGCGGCATCTGCGGGAAGATCGGCGACGAATTTTTCCTCGAACTGAGGTTGTTTCAACAGAACGAGAACGCGCGTGCGCGCCATGACCGTGGCGCGCCCCCCCGTCAACACGCCGGACGTACAGAATTGCAGCAGTCACACCGCCCGCACCCGCAAGGAATCCCCCGGATCGTCCATCTTTTCGATCACCTGATGATCGGCCAGAAAGCCGGCCACCAGGGCATCGAGCTTTTCGGTCAACGGCGCGCAAATTCGGGCCGGCAGGCTGGTGGTTTCATGGAGGAAACGATCGATCAGGACGATTTCCTGCATGCGGGTGCGCGGCGTGCCCTTGTGACCCACCAGATCCTCCATCCGCTGGGCGGAGCCGATCAGGTGTTCCAGGGTGCTGATGGTATAATCCATCTGTTCACGCCCAAGTTCGGTTTCGGCCAGGGCGATCAGGAACCGCACCTGTTGCAGGGCGGTTGGCAGGTGGCTGGTGACGGCCTTGATGGCCTCCCGCCGCCCCGCCACGCCGCCCTGATTGAGAAAGCGGACATAACGCAACATTATGGCCTCGACGGTGTCGGGTCCGCCGAAGATGCCATCCCGGGCGACTACCCGCTCCAGCAGGGTGCGAAAAGATTCGAATTCACCCCGGGGTTCGTTTTTGGCAAGGGAGGTCACGGCGTGCAAGGAACGCTGGAAATAATCAACGAACGCGGCGCGTGTTTCAACCAGCCGCCCCGCTGCCAGGTGGGCGTTGATGCGCAGGAGCGAATCGTCCGGTGCCCGTCCCGTCAAAGGCAAGGCGTCATTGATCAGATCCATCATGAGCAGCAGCAGCGCGCCCAGATTCGGCAGAGTGCCGAACAGTTCGGCCACCACACCCCGGGCGCCGATCACATCGGCCAACACGCCATCAAGCAACCCCATCGCCCGGGCATTGTCACCGGCCCGGTCCATTTCGGCCAACAGAATCGCGATCTTGCCGGTCCAGTCTTCCGCCGGAGTGTGGGCCGCGAGCGCATCGACCACCTGGGCAAAACTTGCCTCGTCTCTCTGGGGCAGGTTCTGGGTGAAGGCGGCGCGCGCCCGCTTCAATGCCTGGTCAAGAAGGGCCTGAAGCCGGTCCCGTCTTTCGCGCGAATCGGATTGGGTCAGGGCCGCCTGCACGGTTGCGACCCGGTCCACGACGGCCGGCGCCAGATCCATGTCCAACAAGCGTTTCAGTTCCCGATAATGATGCAACAGTTCGGTTGGCGTTAAAACCACATCGTCCAGATAGAACGATAGAGGTCGGCCAGGGTCTCGCACACCGGCGCAACGGTGATCTCGGCTAACGAGAAATCTTTTTTCTTGCCGCCTTGGGGCAGCGCTCCAAACAGGATTTCCTCGTCGAAACCACCGTCGGGACGGCGTTTTTCACGAACCACCCGCACGCCCGCGATTTTGGGATCCTTGAGACTGCTTTGGGCCGCGGCTTTGGCGGGACCTTCCTCGCGATGCGAGGTTTCCAGAATCCACCGTTGGTCCCGAAAGACATAAACTTCGTATTTGACCAGCGCCACGATCCTTTCTCCCGCCGGGTGTATTATTGGGGACAACGTGAGTCGAAAACGCGCACAAGGCACGAACCATTATCACTCAGGTACGGAGCCTCAGATCTTTTGTTATTCTAGCGGTAGCGGTTTACTGTGTCAACCCCTTTGGGAGTATTGCTCCCCCTCTTACTCACCGAATCCGGACCTGCCTGCGGCGTAGGCGATCGCTCCCGAGGCCCTGGCTATGTTTTTGACCACCTGCTTCGGATTGAGCAGAAG
>WOUV01000097.1 GCA_009773045.1 Rhodospirillaceae bacterium
GCCAGACGCCGGGCGGCATCGGGCCGGGCGGTGGCGCGGGCACAGGCGGCGCTTTTGGCCAGCATGGCCGGCAGATCCAACAAAAGCGCCTGCAACCGGGCCGCCAGGGCTTCTGGCGTGAAGGTTTCCTGCGGAATCAGCCAGGCGCCACCGGCTTCGGCCACGGCATGGGCGTTGGCGGTTTGGTGGTCGTCGATGGCGTGGGGATAGGGCACCAGGAGAACCGGCCGGCCGGCCACGGTCAACTCGGCCACCGTCGAGGCCCCGGCGCGGGCGATGACAAGATGCGCCTCCGCCAGCCGGGCCGGCACGTCGTCGAAAAAGGTCTTCAACTCGACCATAACCCCCGATTCTGCATAGGCGGCGGCGACGCTCTCCAGATCTTCGGGACGCACCTGCTGACTCACCTTCAGGCGCGCCCGCAAAGGCGCCGGCAGGGCATTCAGGGCCGCGGGCACCACGGCGCCGAACACATGGGCGCCCTGGCTGCCGCCCAGAATCAAAAGCCGCACGGTCTCCCCCCGCCTGGGGGCCTCATAGGGCAGATCGCGTACGGCCTGCACGGGGGCGCGCACCGGCATGCCGGTATATTGAAGCCCTTCGCCCCGGGCGTGGGTGGTTCGGGCAAACGAAACGGCCACCCGGTCAACCCATGGCGCCAGCAGACGGTTGGCCCGGCCCAGCACCGCGTTCTGTTCGTGCACGAGCGTGGGAGAACCGGCAAGCACCGCCGCCACCACGGACGGGACCGAGGCATAGCCGCCGAACCCCACCACCACTTTGGGCCGCAAACGCCGGAGCAGCCACAGGGCTTCGCCCACGCCCCAGGCAAGCCGCGCGGCACCTTTCACAAAGCCGCCCAGACCACGACCGGCAAGACCGCCGGCCGAAACGGCATGCACGGGAATCCCCGCCAGCGCGCCACGCCACAGCCCCCCCCGCCGGTCGGTCACGAGAACCAGGGAGTGGCCGCGACAACGCAGTTCCTCCGCCAGGGCTTCCGCCGGGAACACATGGCCACCCGTTCCCCCGGCGGCCAGCACGATCGGTCTTTCCTGAACGCCCCTGGAAGACGCAGAGAGTGTCATGGCAGATCTCCCTCTCCGGCCTGGCGTCGGGTCAGGGCCAGCACCATGCCCATGCCCACGCTGAGCGCCAGCATCGACGAACCGCCATAGGAAATGAACGGCAGAGTCATGCCCTTGGTCGGCATCAGACGCAAGGAAGAGGCCATGTTGATGATGGCCTGCAACCCGAACTGCACCAGAAGACCGCTCGTGGCCAACAGCACGAACAAACTGTCGCTTCGAAGCGCCCGCGCGAAACCGCGCAGCACCACGAAAGCGAACAGCCCCACCATCAAAAGACACAAAATCAGGCCAAATTCCTCCCCGGCGACGGCAAAGATGAAATCGGTGTGCGCATCGGGCAGAACCTCTTTCACTCGCCCCTCGCCCGGACCGGTGCCGATCAGCCCCCCCTTGTGGAACGCCTGCAACGCCTTGGCAATCTGATAGGAATCCCCGGAATCCGGGTCCAGGAAACGATCGACCCGGCTGCGCACGTGATCGAACAGAAAATAGGCGCCAACCCCCGAAAAAAGCCCCCCCACCACCAGCAGCAACACCCAGAATAGCCCAAGACCCGCCAGAAAATACTGAATCGCCCACACCACCGACACCACCAGCGACATGCCGATATCCGGTTGTAGCAGCAGCAAAAGAATCACCGCGCCATAAAGGACAACCGCGATCCAATCCCCGGGAAAGGCATTGGCGCTCGCCCGACTTTCGGAAAACATCCAGGCGGTGACCACCGCGAAGGTTGGCTTGATGAATTCGGACGGTTGCAGGGAAAACCCCGGCAGGGTGATCCAGCGGGTGGCGCCCTTGACCTCTTCCCCCACCACCAGCGTCAGCAGCATCAATCCCATGGAGACCAGAAAACCGATCGCACCCAGGCGACGCACGGTGCGGTGCGTTTGCAGCGACACGAGCCACACGATCCCCGCCGCCAGCGGAATGAAAACGGCGTGACGATACACGAAATGGAAACTGGGGGCGCCGATGCGTTGCGCCACCGCCGGGCTGGCCGCCAGAGTCAACAGGGCGCCGATACCCATCAGCGTCGCCACCGCCCCCAGGGTCCAGCGGTCCACGGTCCACCACCAGCGGCCCACGGCGCTGGTATCAAGACGGGTAAAGGGAATGGCCCGCATCATGACGCGCAGATCTCCTTTTCTCCTGCCCGCTCGCCCGTCCGTTGCCCGGGCAGTGCCGTGACCAGTTCCCGGAAAACGGTGCCACGGTGTTCGAAGCTGTCGAACTGGTCCCACGAGGCGCAGGCTGGCGACAGCAGCACCACGGCCCCGGACCGACGCTCGCGCACCGCCATCGTGTGCGCTTGCGCCACCGCCACGGACAACGTGCCGCACAGGGTGAACGGAACCTTCCCTTCCAGCGTGCGGGCCAAGGCCGGCGCCGCCTCGCCAATCAAAAAGGCATGGCGGATGCGTGGGAACAACGGGGCAAGCGCCGTGATGCCCCCTTCCTTGGCCTGGCCGCCGGCGATCCAGTACACGGTTTGCGGGTCATAACAGCCCAGGGCCTTTTCGGCGGCCTCGGTATTGGTGGCTTTGCTGTCGTTGACATAACGCACATCGTCGATGACGGCGATGCGTTCCTGCCGGTGGGCAAGGCCGGGAAAGCTTTGCAGGCCCGCCGCAATAAGGGTGGGCGCAAGCCCCAGCGCCCGCAAGGTCGCGGCAGCCGCGGCGGCGTTCTGAGCATTATGCCGGCCAGGCAGGGCCAAGGCCGGAACCAAATCGGCCACAGGGGCGCCGCTCGCTTCATCCACCAGCAGACCCTCGGTTGTTCCGTGCACACCAAACGGCTGGCCGTGCACACCAAACGGCGGGCGGGCGGAAATCGGGATGACGTTCAGGCCGCGCTCCTGGAGCCTGGCCCCCAGGGCAGAACTGGCGTCGTCATCGGCGCCCACCACCGCCGTGCCTCCCGGCTTCAGACCATCGAACAGACGACTTTTGGCGGCAACATAGCCCGCCATCCCCCCATGACGCCCCAGATGGTCGGGGGTGATGTTCAGCAGCACCCCCCCATCAAGGGCGAGCGACAGGGTCAGTTCCAGTTGATAGGACGACAGTTCGATCACATAAAAGCCGTCATCCTCCAACGGGGGAAACGCCAGCACCGGCAGCCCCAGATTGCCCCCCGCCGCCACGGGAAAACCGGCAGAGGCCAGAATGTGGGCGATCAGGGCGGTGGTGGTCGATTTACCGTTCGTTCCGGTCACACCGATGCAGCGGGCCGATGGCCTGGTTTGCATCAAAAGCTCCACATCACACACCGGCGCGACCCCGGCGGCACGGGCGGCCTTGGCCACCGGGTGGGGGGCCGGGTACGTATGGGGAATGCCCGGACTCCACACCAGGCACGCCACATCCCGCCAGTCAAGCGCCGTCAGGTCAGTGACCTCCCACCCCTGCGCCGTCGCCTCTTCCCGCTTGGCCGGGGCGTCGTCCCACACAAGGACCCGGGCACCCCCGTGGCGCAACGCCCGTGCCGTCGCTTGGCCCGAGCGCCCCAGCCCCATGACCGCCACGTTCCGTCCCTCATATGCCCGGATCTCGATCACGGAAGCATCACCGCAACTTCAGGGTTGACAGCCCGGCGATGGCCAGGATGGTGGCGATGATCCAGAAGCGGATCACGATGGTTGGCTCCTTCCAGCCCTTTTTTTCGAAATGATGATGCAAAGGCGCCATGCGGAACACCCGCTTGCCCGTCAACCGGAACGAGATGACCTGAACGATCACCGACACCGCCTCCAGAACGAACAGTCCCCCCACCACGGCCAACACCAGCTCGTGCCGGGTGATGACACTGACCGCCCCCAGCGCCCCCCCCATGGCGAGCGCGCCGGTATCGCCCATGAACACCATGGCCGGCGGCGCATTGAACCACAGGAAACCAAGCCCCGCGCCGATCAAGGCGCCGCAGAACACGGCCAGTTCGCCCGCTCCCGGCACGTGATGGATCTGCAAATAACCGGCAAACACCGTATGGCCGGACAGATAGGCGATCAGCAGGAACACGCCCGCGGCGATCAACACCGGCACCGTGGCCAGACCATCGAGACCATCGGTCAGATTGACGGCGTTGGAGGCCCCCACCATGACCACCGTTGCGAACACGGCATAGAACAAACCAAGGTCAAGCGCCACGTTTTTCAAAAACGGCACGGCAAGGCCAGTGGCCACAATGTCCCTGCTTTGGGTGAAGTGGACGATCAGCCCGGCGGCAACGATTCCGATCACGATCTGGCCCAAAAGCTTGAACCGCCCCGGCAGGCCGCCGCTGTGGCGCTTCGTCACCTTCAGGTAGTCGTCGGCAAAACCGATGGCCCCATATCCCAGCGTCACCAACAACGTCACCCACACGAACCCGTTGCTCAGATCCGCCCACAAAAGGGTGCCAAGCCCCACCCCCAACAGGATCATGATCCCGCCCATGGTGGGGGTGCCCTTCTTTTCCAGAAGGTGACGTTCCGGCCCATCGGAACGGATCGGCTGGCCCTCCCCCTGCTTGCGCTTGAGCCAACGGATGATGGCCGGACCAAAGACAAAAGCGAAGATCAAGGCCGTCAGCACGGCCCCGCCGGTGCGGAAGGTCAGATAACGGAACAGATTGAACAGGCCAGGCTCGTCGGCCAAGGGCGTCAGCAGATTGTACAGCATGGTTTTTCCGTTACTCTCCTGTCCTTCTAGCCGTTCGCGGAGATCCCGTCACCGCAAACGCCTGCCGCGATCTGCCGCAAGGCCTTTACGACCACGCCGGTTCGACTGCCGGCGGACCCCTTCACCAGCACCACATCCCCCGCCCGCACCGTGGCTGTCACCTGCGCGGCCAGAAGGGCGGCGCTGGTGGCATGCCCCCCCCGCCACTGGGGCGGCAGGGCATCGTACAGGTGGGCCATCAGGGACCCTGCGGTGAATACAAGATCGACCTTGTGATCAAAAACAAGCCCCGCAAGACCGGCATGCAGCGCCGCAGCAGCCTCGCCCAGTTCCAACATGTCCCCCAGAACGGCGATCCGGCGTCCTCCCGGACCGGGCCGCACCGCCCCCAGCACCGTCAACGCCGCCGCCAGCGCCGCCGGGCTGGCGTTGTAGCTTTCATCGATGATTTCAATGCTGCCGCCTCCCCGGATGCCGTCCAGCCGTTCCCGGTTGCCGCGGCCTGCGGCGGGAGACACCGCGGCCAGGGCATCGACCGCCGGCCCCAGACGCGCGCCCACCGCCACGACCGCCGCCAGCGCGGCAAGGCTATTCATCGCCCAGTGGCGCCCCCAGGCGCCCACCATGTAGGCCATGGGCTGTTCCAGAACGCTCGCCTCCACCACAGTGCCGTTGTCGACGATGGCGCACTCGAGCAAACGGAATTCCGCATCGATATGCTGCCCAAAGCCGTCAATGTGCGACATGCCGGCGGCCAGGGCATGCCGGGCCAGACGGTCGAAGTAGGGGCTGTCGCGGTTGAGAATCGCGACGCCGTTTTTGTCCATGCCCGAGAAAATTTCTGCCTTGGCCTCGGCAATGGCTTCGACCGAATCGAAAAATTCGAGGTGCGCGGGTTCGATCGCCGTGATCACCGCCACATCGGGCCTTGCCAGCCGCGATAGAGCAGTGAGTTCCCCCCCATGGTTCATCCCCATTTCCAGCACGGCGAAGGCGGAAGCGGCGGGCATGCGGGCCAGCGTCAGCGGCACTCCCCAGTGATTGTTGAGGTTGCCATCGGTTGCATGGGTTGGTCCCTGACAGGCCAGGGCCTGTTTCAGCATTTCCTTGGTGCCGGTCTTGCCGACGGAGCCGGTGACGGCCACCACCTGGGCCGGGCTGCTGCGGGCGCGCGCCCGACGCGCCAGGGCCTGAAGGGCGGCCCCGGTGTCTTCCACCACCAGCAGCCGTTCTGGCGCCACGCCCTCCGGCACCCGGGCCACCACGGCCGCTGCCGCGCCCCGTGCCAGGGCTACGGCCACGAAATCGTGACCGTCGTGGCTGGGGCCAGGCAGGGCGATGAACAGATCCCCCCCGGCCAGGGTTCGGCTGTCGATGGAAACACCGGTTGCGCGCCAGTCGGCACCACTGCGTCCGCCGGTGGCCTCGGCCGCTTCCCGGGCCGTCCACAGGGCCGAAGTCGCGGGGAGGGGGATCGCCGGAGCGTGCGTCGTCATTGTGCTTCCCTTCCATCGGTCCGGGAGACGGCCTGCCGGCACACGGCGCCGTCATCGAAGGGAACGACCGTCGCGCCGATCACCTGCCCCGACTCGTGCCCCTTGCCCGCCACCAGCAACACATCCCCCGGCGCAAGATCTGCAATCGCCGTCTGGATGGCCACCGCCCGATCACCGATCTCGCGGGCCGCCGGACAGCCGGCAAGGATTTCAGCACGGATGCGGGCCGGGTTCTCGCTACGCGGATTGTCGTCGGTGACGATCACCGTATCGGCCAGACGGGCGGCAAGGACCCCCATCTGGGGCCGCTTGCCGCGATCGCGATCGCCGCCGCAGCCAAACACCACCCATAGCCGCCCGCTGCCCTGGGGCCGCAGGGCCAGCAAGACCGTTTCCAGGGCATCGGGCGTATGGGCGTAATCCACGTAGACCGGTGCGCCGTTGCGCCGCACCGCCACCCGCTGCAACCGCCCGGGCACCCCTTCCAGGGTGGCGAGGGCCGCCACCGCCGCCCCGGCCTCCGCCCCCAGCGCCACGACGAGTCCCAGGGCGCAAAGGGCGTTCAGGACCTGAAACGCTCCGGGAAGCGGCAGGAATCCCGTGAAGCGCTGCCCCCGCACCTCCAGCTCCAGTTCTTGCCCCGCAGGCGCAGGGGTCATCGCGGCCAGGCGCACGTCTTCTCCCCCGATGCCATAGGTCCACACCGTCCCCCCCCGCGCGGCATCGCGGAACATGGGAAACGCCGGATCGTCGGCATTGAGAACCGCCGGCGCCCCCATCGGCAACACCTCGGCGAACAGACGTTCCTTGGCGGCCCGATACGCCTCCACCGATTCGTGGTAATCAAGATGATCCCGGGTCAGATTGGTGAATGCCGCCGCCGCCAAGCGCACGCCGTCGAGACGATACTGGTCAAGACCATGGCTGGAGGCCTCCAGGGCCACGTGCTCCACACCCCGGCGGGCAAGGTCGGCGAGAAGGCGGGACAAAACTTCCGCATCCGGGGTGGTCAGGCTGCCCGGAATCGTCATGCCCGGCACCGTCACCCCCAGGGTGCCGATGCTGCCGGCGGCTGTCCCAAGCTTCGTCCAAATCTGGCGGATAAACGTTGCAACCGATGTTTTGCCGTTGGTCCCCGTCACCGCCGCCACCACCCGGGGCTGGCGACCATGGAACGTGGCGGCGAGTTCGGCAAAGCACCGGCGCGGATTGGAATCTTCGATCAGACGCACGGAACCCGCCTCAACCCGCGTGCCGGGAGCGGCGAGGATAACCCCTGCCCCCCGCGCCACAGCATCGCCGATGTAGGCGCGACCATCCCGTGCGTGGCCCGGCAGGGCTGCGAACAGATACCCCGGCCGCACCTGCCGTGAATCGGCCGTCA